>JAMCZT010000011.1 GCA_023485445.1 Patescibacteria group bacterium | reverse complement strand
TGAACTTTTGTTTGTTAAAAGGCTATTAACCAAAGTAAGGTGGTACCACGAGAAGAATCCTCGTCCTTGCTTGCCCTCTTTAGGGTAGGCAGCGACGAGGATTTTTTATCTTCAGAAAGGAGAAAGGAAAATGAAACTTGCCGCCTTCTGTCCACTCCATGGGCTGATTTTGGCAAAGCAAAAGGGGGAGGTAGAGAAAACGAAAATTCGTTGCCCTCAATGTAAATCAGAATTTAAACTGGAAAGCGAAACCGAAGCAACACAGCAAGCAGTTACTTTCTACCAGGGGAACGGAAATATGTTAGCAGCGAATTATTAGGAGGAAGAAATGGAAGACGCAGGCAAAGCTACCGATGGGGAGAGTGATTATCAGACTTCTGATCCTTTGCCAAAAGATAGGATCTTAAGTCCAGAGGAAGCAGCCGCTTGGCTGGCTCGTCTTTTGGGGAAAACGTCCGAAACGACAGGAAATTTTTCCCCTTGCTTGACAAGAACTTACGCTGTTTATGGAAGTTAAGGTCAGACATTTCTCCCCGAGATCGTCTAAACGCTCGGGGAGACTTTTAATTTATCTAGATAAATTAAACTTTTTATGTTATCTTAAAAATGGAAAGTGTTTTAACATTAAATATGAAAGAAAAACTTAATTTATTAAAATCAAAAGCGCTACAGGAAATTTCTTCTGCCAATTCTTTTGAAAAAATAGAGAACTTACGAATTAGGTTACTAGGGCGTAAAAGCGGCGAGTTAACCCTCCTTTTTCAAGGACTTCCTAAATTACCCCTCCAGGAAAGAAAAGAAGCAGGACAGCTAGCCAACGAAATTAAAAAATCTCTTGAACAAGCTTTATTAGAAAAGGAAAACTACTTAAAAAAGGGCGGGGGAAAGGTTAGTAAAAATTGGCTAGATGTGACCGCCCCGGCAATTTTGCCTCCCATCGGGCATACCCACCCTTTGACAAGGGTCATCAACGAGGCAAAAGATATTTTTCGTTACCTTGGTTTTACCTCTGTTGACGGGCCGGAAGCCGAACTGGACGAATATAATTTTCAAAAACTTCTTCTCCACAAAGACCATCCCGCTCGAGATGTCCAATCGACCTACTATATTTCAGAAGAGGTCTTGCTTAGAACGCAGACTTCACCAATGCAAATTCGTTATATGGAAAGGCACAAACCTCCCATTCGGATTATCTCTCCAGGAAGAGTTTACAGACGAGATGCCATCGACGCAACTCATTTACCAGGATTTTTCCAGATGGAAGGTCTTCTAGTTGACGACCAAACCTCGCTAACCCATCTTATTGGCGTTTTGACTTTCTTCTGTAAAAGACTTTTTGGCGAAAACGTCAAAACTAGAGTTTACGGGCACCATTTCCCTTATACAGAACCTTCTATTGAGATGGAAGTTTACCATGAAAAATCAAAGAAATGGTTAGAAATTTTAGGGGCAGGGATGGTCCATCCAAATGTGCTCCGTAACGTCGATATTGATCCGGAAGTTTATCGCGGCTGGGCCTTTGGAATGGGGCCGGATCGGCTAGCGATGATTCGCTACGGCATTGATGATATCCGTCATTTTTATAATGGTGATTTGCGGTTTTTGGAGCAGTTTTAAATTATGTTAGTTCCGTTATCTTGGTTAAAAGAATATGTCGATATCAGCCTAACTCCGGAAGAGTTAGCGGAAAAGCTGCTTGTTTCCGGAACAAAGGTCGAAGATATTCGTCGGCAGGGGGAAGAAGTGGTTTTTGATCTAGAAATCACACCAAACCGCCCCGACGAGCTTTCTATCGTCGGAGTAGCGAGAGAAATTGCGGCAATCACGAATCGAGAATTCAAAGTCACTTCCGCTTTAACCATCAGAAATGTCCAGCCAGAGACTATTAAGCCTATTGAGATCAAGGTCGAAAAACCGTTGCTGTGCCCGAGGTATGCCGTTGTCGTCATCGATGGGGTAGAGGTCAAAACTTCTCCAGAATGGCTCGCCAAGCGCCTTGAGCGGGCTGGAATGCGCCCTCTTTACAATTTGATTGATATTACCAATTATCTTATGCTCGAGCTGGGGCAGCCGATGCACGCTTTTGATTACGACAAAATTGTTGGCCATCAAATGATTGTGCGTGCCTCTCGAAAAGGAGAAAAGATCGTCACTCTCGACGGGGCGGAACGAGCCATGCCCGAAGATTCCATCGTGATTCAAGATCGAGATAAAATCATCGACTTAGCCGGACTGATGGGTGGCGAAAACAGTGAAATTACTCCAAAAACTAAAACTGTACTTTTACATTCACCAATTTACGACCCCGTTCGCATTCGACGGGCTTCTAAAGCAATCAGTTTGAGAACCGAAGCTTCAGCTAGATTTGAAAAATTGCTTGACTTAGAGGCTTACTTAGCAGCAGCAAGACGTGGTTTGGATATGATCCTAGAGCTAGCGGGAGGAGAAGTCGCTAGTGAATTTATTAATGAGGTTCTAATTCCAATCGAACCACCTAATATTGAATTACCCTTGGAAAAAGTTCACAAAGTCCTCGGAATTAAAATCTCGGAAGATCAAGTAGTTAATATTTTGAGTTCTCTTGGTTTTACTATAAATTTCTTGCCTTTAGCCAACGTCCCTACCCTTAACGTCACCCCACCGTCTTGGCGCAGAGATATTAATCTTCTAGAGGACCTTACGGAAGAAGTCGGCCGGATTTACGGCTATAATAAATTCCCATTGACTCTTCCTTCCGGCCAAGTGCCTACTCACGAAGACGCCTTCCATCCTGATTGGGAAAGAAGGACCAAGGCTATGCTAAAAGGTTTTGGGCTAAACGAAGTGTACGGACATACGCTAATCAACCAAGACGCAGTTAAAAAAATTAAAATCGACCCATCAGAAACAGTAAAGGTGAATAACCCTATGTCTTCGGATTTTGAGTATCTAAGGCCCTCGTTGTTACCGGGATTACTCCAAGCGCTCTCACTAAACCAGCGTTTTTATAAAGAGATCGCCTTGTTTGAACTAGGCCGAATCTTTATACCAAATGAAAAAGGATCAAAACTCCCAGAGCAGCCAAAAAAATTAAGCGGAATTTTGACTGGAAATAAGTTTTATCAGGTCAAGGGTCTCGTTCAAGCCCTATTTGAAGAGTTAAATATCAAGGATTATTCCTTTGAACCAAGTGAAAATGATTTATATCTTCCGCAACAAGCCGCCAAAATTCTACTTAAAGATGGGGTAATCGGAAGTCTGGGGATGTTAAACCAGAGTCTTTTGCAAAGCTTTGATATCAAGGGCGGAGTAGCTAATTTTGACTTAGATTTCGAAAAAATACATTCGTCGGCCACTGATGAAGTCAAATATCAACCTTTACCAAAATATCCAGCCGTCGAAGAAGACCTAGCGTTAGTTGTGAATAAAGATGTTTTAGTGGGAAATTTGATCGCCACCATTAAATCTGCTGGGGGATCCTTGGTCGTCTGGGCTCAACCTTTCGATGTTTATGAAGATCTCCGATTAGGGCTAAATAAAAAATCGATCGCTATCCGAATCAAGTACCAATCTCCTGAAAAAACCCTCACGGATAATGACGTTAAGGTTCTCAGGCAAAAGATCCTTAAAGCTTTGGAAAAAGAACATGAAGGAGTTCTAAGGGAATGAAAAGGGCGGTTGAGATGTTCTACCTTCATCACAAACCGCCACTTAATTTTTGACGCCGCCTTTTTACAATGTAATGTCTCTACCGACCGATCGAGATTTTAGTCGCACGCTGTGAGGACAAATTGCAAAAAATATTAAATAATTCCCTCAGCGTCGGATCCATTCCATCTTCATCTTCTCCAAATGCCGCTGACCAGCCACTTCTGGCCAATCTTAATCCTGTATGACCCTGTTTCTCGCCTTCCTGAAGGTCACTTTCCATCTGTTTGATAGCTTTCTCTCGCGCGTCTTCCGTTTGCAGCCGAAGGTACTCTGCAAGCAAGGTTTGAGCTCTTACTGCTATCTCTACTTTCTTCGCTAACTCCTCCTCAAATGTCATAGAGATCCCCGTAATCACAATACTCCCCCTTCTATCTTAAAAAGGCAGGCATCTTATTTAGAAATAACATAAACTAGCAAGTATTTCAAGCAGCCAGCCACTAGGGTGGGAGTAAAGTTTACTAGTTGGCTGAGGAAGAAGCGGAAGAGGGATTTAGGACATTAATTTTTATTTGGTCAGAGCCGATATTTCCCAGGGAATCAGTTGCTTTGACAGTCAAGGTATGCGCTCCTGATTTCGTAGATGAACTTAAGGTAATAGGGACAGTATATGGCGGAGTATTAATTTCTCCTTGCAAATCATTATCGACATAAAAATCCACTTTCGTCACCGTTCCAGGTGTTTTTACATCCGTCGTTACCGAAAAACTCATCCCCACAGTATCACCGGCATCCGGACTTTTAATCTTTACCATCGGTTCGTCTTTTCCAGTCCCTGAATAGTAATTTGTATCTTTAGCGTCTGGTGGGCAAGGATCGCATTGCTGCTTGATCCAGGGGTCATAGAGAACAGTGAAAACTTTGTCGACCGCCTGGCCGGCTGCATCACACGACGGGGTAGCGAGAAGACCTGTAGGAGTGCAAAGTTTCACCGCCTTATGCATGTCGTCTTCCCTTTGGGGTACCTGCCATTTGGCAAAATATTCTTTTCTCGTTCCTTGGGTGTAAGGGCCTGGCTTCATTCCAGAAACAGCATCAACATCCATCTGTACAATTCCATCCGGTTTAGAAAATTCTTCGTTTGGCTTATCTTTCAGAAGTTGAGTAAAAATATTATGCCAGATTGGAGCGGCTCCAGTGATACCGGAAGCTAATCTGGGGTTCATCTCTTTTCCGTTATTATTACCAACCCAAACGCCGACAACGTAAGAAGGAGTGTAACCCATCGTCCAGTTATCCTTTTTCTCATCGGTCGTACCAGTTTTCACCGCCACTTTGTGGCCCTTGACTGTTAAGATGTTGTTGACGGCCCAAGAACCAAAAGCCGGTAATTTCGCATCCGAATCAGAAAGAATGTCCGAGATCAAAAAAGCGTGTTCTGGAGCCAAAACAGACCGTCCCTTGACAGGCTTGTTCTCTTCCAACACGTTACCTTTTGAATCTGTCACTTTCAAAATAGAAACAGGCTCTACCCGGTTACCGCCATTGGCAAACGAAGAGTAGGCATTCGCTAACTCTAAAAGCTTCACTTCTCCGCCCCCTAAAGTTAGAGATAAACCAAATCGAGCTTGATCATCCCAAGTTGTAATTCCCAGGTCTTTCGCCGTTTGGACCATATCCGAGACCCCGTTTAAGGCCAGCATCTTAACGGCGGAAATGTTGTAAGAATTAGCTAAAGCATATCGAATTTGGACCGGCCCGTGGTCTTTACCATCGTAGTTCACAGGAACATATGGAGGCTGCCCTGAACCATTAGGAAATTCTGTCTTAACGTCTAAAAACATCGTTGCTGGAGTGTAACCTTTCTTGAAACCGGTAACGTAATTGATTGGTTTAACAGAAGACCCAGGTTGGCGCAAAGAAGTTGTCACGTTAACGTTTCCATCGTAGTCCTTTGCAAAATAATCCTTAGATCCAACCATTGCCAATATTTCACCCGTCTTTGGATCCTGGACCATTGCCGCTCCATTACTATAACCAAGGGATGGTCCTTCTTTCGTCACTTGATCAGTAACCGCCTTTTGGGCAATATCTTGGACATCTAAATTTAAGGAAGTTGTGACTTGTAATCCTCCTTGATAAACCATCTTTTCGCCGTACTTTTTAACCAGCTCTTCTTTAACGTACATTACAAAGTGGGGAGCTTTGATGTTTTGTCCTTGGGCAGAAAACTTTACGTTTTCCAAGTCCTTCTTAGCTTGTTTTTCCTGGTCGGAAGTAATATAACCATCTTCTCGCATCCTCCTTAGGACCTCACCCGTTCTCCACTTGTAAGCCTCTGGATTGGCCCCAAAAGGGGAATAAGATGTCGGCTGCTGAGGCAACCCTGCCAAAATAGCTGCCTCAACTAAATTCAAATCCTTAACGTGCTTCCCAAAGTACATATTAGCGGCCGCTTCGACTCCCCAAGCAGTCCCTCCGTAGGGAACCTCATTAAGATACATCTGCAAAATCTCATCTTTTGTATACTTTTTTTCGATTTGAACCGCTAAAATAAACTCCTTAATTTTCCGAGTAACGGTCCGTTCGTTAGAAAGGAGAGCATTTTTCACTAGCTGCTGAGTCAAAGTTGAACCGCCAGAAAGATCGTGTTCAAACACGATACCCCAAACCGAACGGACTATCCCAACGACGTCAAATCCTTGATGCTTATAAAAACTTTTATCTTCAATAGCAATTGTAGCATCCCTTAAGTTTTTAGGGATATCATTTAGAGGAACAAGAGTCCGGTTTTGGTCGCCGTAAACGTCATAAAGTAATTTTCCATTCTGGTCAAATATCTTGGTGGACAATTCAATATCGCGGCTCGATAACTTATTTGGAGATGGTAAATCTTTAGAGTAGTAACCAAAAGCCGCCACTATAGCGACTATGGAAATCACGAAGAAAATAAAAAGGGCTGTGACGATTCCGCCAATAATCTTTAGTCTTCTTTGGCGGGATTTTCTTCTGTTACCGACAATAGTTTTACCCAGCTTAGAAGGTTTGGGTAAAAAAGAATATTGCATACGAAAGCTATTTTACCATAAAAAGCAACAATAAGAAAGCTAGGGATAAACTGTTTAATTCTAAGGATAGGAGCCGCTTTCCTAAAAATTAAAGTAAGGAAAGACGGGTAATATACTCGTCCTTAAAGAGGGCGAGTTTTACTAACAGAAGAAAGGTCCAAAAGAGAAATAGCCTATTGCTAGAGTGATTTTCATCATTGTTGGCTCTGTTACCTCCTATCCCTTATTTGAAGTTTTTTTAGTTTATTTTTTATGTTATACTATTAAAAATGAGGGTATTTCCATGAAAGAAATCTCCGAAAAAATCGATCAACTTTTAACCAGACGGGTTGTGGAAGTCCTTCCGAGTAGGGAGCTCTTTCGGCAAGAACTAAAATCTGGAAAGAAAATTAGTCTCTACATAGGAGTGGACCCTTCCAGTCCAATTATCCACATCGGCCACGCAGTAGCTTTAAAAAAATTAAGAGAATTTCAAGAGCTGGGTCATCACGTTATCCTGTTAATAGGGGACTTCACTGGCCGAATAGGCGATCCGAGCGGTCGGACAGTTGAGCGAAAACCGCTCACCCACCCGGAAGTATTGGAAAACGCAAAAACATATAAAGAGCAGGCAGCCAAAATTCTTGATTTTAATGGAAAAAATCCTGTCGAAATTAAGTTCAATGGAGAATGGCTGGATAAGCTTACATTTAAGGATGTCATTCAAGTCGCCGCGCATTTTACCGTTCAACAAATGATAGAAAGAGACATGTTCCAAACCCGATTGGCAGAGGGAAAACCTATTGGCCTACATGAATTTTTATATCCTCTCATGCAAGGTTACGATAGTGTTGCCATGAATGTCGACCTAGAAGTCGGCGGCACTGACCAAACTTTCAACATGATGGCCGGCCGAGCCTTGATGAGTAACTTTCGGCATAAAGAAAAGTTTGTTTTAACCGTGCCTTTGCTAGAAGGGTTGGACGGACGGAAGATGAGCAAAAGCTATGGAAATGTGATCGGACTTGATGAAAAACCAGAAGAAATGTACGGTAAAGTGATGTCTCTTAAGGACGAGTTGATCATTAAATACTTTGATCTGGTAACAGACGTACCTCAAGAAGAAGTTGCCAAAATGGCTACCCAACTAAAACTGGAAGCGGTTAACCCGATGGAACTAAAAAAGAATCTCGCTTTCCAGATCGTCAAAGAATTCCATTCTGAGGAAGAGGCCAAAAAGGCCTCAGCAGAGTTTGAAAAAGTTTTCCAAAAATCTGAAGTTCCAACTGAAATCGCAGAAGTGGAAATAAAAAAAGAAAAACTTTCGTTAATCGATTTATTAATCGAAACGAAACTTTCTATCAGCCGATCTGAAGCGCGCCGATTGATAGAACAGGGTGGGGTAGAGGTCAACCAAAAGAAAATAATCAACCCTTTTGAAGAAATATCAGTCGAACCTGGCTTAGTTCTTCGAGCCGGAAAGAGAAACTTTGTGAGGGTCTTAAAATGAAATTTTTCCGCAAACATCGTTGGATCTGGATCGCTATTACCGCCTTGGCCAGCTTAAGCATCGTCCTTGGCTCCCTTTGGCCTCTTTTTTCTCAATAGCTTGCCATCCTGAAGCCCGTCAACGGGCGGGCGATAGGATCTCACTTCAAAAATAGTCTTATAGCAATTGACATGCAGCTTATTTCCTGATAAAATGGTCACCAAATACATTATTAAGGAAGGGGAGAAATTGATGTATGATGTGCTCGATCTAGCTATGAAGCTTTTGGAAAGACCCAATTCTGTGGTGGAACTGGCGACCCGTGTGGAAGAACTTATGGAGAAATGCGTCCTTCGAAACCGTTGTCTTGAACTACGGCATTCTCAGTATGGGTATTTGATGATAAAGTCGCTACAATCAAAAGGGTTACTGATCTGGCATTCGGCTACCAACCCTCAAGAGCGAACTTCCCTCACAGCACCGACAGTTGAGGAACTGATAGAGCTAATCGAAAGAGACTCTTCCTTGCAAAAACTTCTCTCTACTCCGCTAAACTCAGCAATGAGGAGAGAGCTGGAGTTGAAGGAAGGCGTAGACTTAGGTATCGCAGACTATAACATAGGGAAGAAAAGGTGTTAAGGAGAGGTCTGTCCAAAGTGCTTTGGCAAAAACGTCAAAGCACTTTTTTATTTTTATTTGCTATAATAACCTCATTATGGAAATTACCACTCCGGTTAATCGAGTTCCTCGGGTCGGACCAGCCTACGCAAGAAGATTGGAAAAACTAGGGATTAAAACCGTTGAAGACCTCCTTTATCACTTTCCCTTCCGCTATGAGGATCTTACAAAAGTTCAATCAATTAGTGAAATCCAGTACGGCCAATTAGCGGTGATCAAAGGTAGTGTCTGGCAAATCAAAAGCTTGCGCACTCGCTATGGTAAGTTTTTAACTCTAGCCACCGTCAACGATGGCTCGGGGACAATCCAAGCCGTTTGGTTTAATCAACCTTATATCACCAAAAACCTTAAAAACGGTTTGCGGGTGGTCTTCGCCGGAAAGGTGGATGACTTTAATCATCTTCCAACGCTGATGAGTCCAGAATACGAAGTCGTCCGAGAAGATGGACGAAAGGGAATTCACACCGAAAGGTTAGTTCCGGTTTATCCGGAGACCGCCGGGATCAGTTCCAAGTGGTTACGCAGTCGCCTCAAACCCCTTCTGGACATCTTTTCGGATCGACTGATAGATTTTTTACCCCCCGAAATTACCCGAACAAAAAAGTTACTCGATCTCTCGGAATCTATCCGTCAAATTCATTTTCCAGATAACGTAGATTTAGCCAGGAAAGCCCGGGAAAGACTGGCCTTTGAGGAACTGTTTTTAATTCAATTAAACGCTTTAAGGAGAAAAGAGGAGTGGAAAAAATCTCAAGGAGGAAAGGCATTTAAAGTCGATGAAAAAATGGTTTCTGAACTGCTAGAATCTTTACCATTCGAACTTACGACAGCCCAAGACCGCTGTGTAAAAGAAATCTTAACCGATATTAGCAGAAAAGAACCTATGAATCGGTTACTAGAGGGAGACGTGGGAAGCGGAAAAACAATAGTTGCGGCAATTGCCATGTACGTTATCTACCTAAATGGTTTCCAATCGACCATGATGGCACCCACCGAAATATTAGCCCAGCAGCATTTTAAAACTGTCTCGTCCCTTCTGTCCTCATTTGGCGTCAAAGTCGGTCTCCAAACCGGGAGCAAAAAATGGAAAGAAGATTTTGACATCCTTGTCGGCACCCACGCACTGCTTTCCTCTAAAGTCGAGTTTAAAAATTTAGGTTTAATCGTCATTGATGAACAGCATCGGTTTGGAGTAGCGCAGCGTGCCGACTTAAGGCAAAAGGGACAAACCCCCCATATCCTAACGATGACGGCAACACCTATTCCACGTACCATGGCCCTAACGCTTTACGGTGATTTAAATCTTTCGGTTATCGATGAGATGCCGCAAGGGAGAATTAAAATAAAAACCTACGTGATCACCAAAGAAAAAAGGGAAGACGCTTATAGCTTTCTAAAAAATAAAGTAAAATCCGGACAGCAAGCCTTCATCATTTGTCCTTTGATCGAACCATCGGAAACCCTATCGACGGCGCGTTCTGCCAAAAAAGAATTTGGAAGGCTCCAAAACGAAATTTTTCCTGATTTAAAACTAGGGTTACTTCATGGTCAATTAAAAGCTAAAGAAAAAGATGAAGTTTTATCCCAGTTTCGAGATAAAAAATTTGACATCTTAGTAGCGACACCCGTCGTTGAAGTCGGAATTGACATTCCCAACGCTACGATTATGATGGTCGAAACGTCCGACCGGTTTGGACTAGCCCAATTGCACCAATTAAGGGGAAGGGTTGGTCGCGGAACACAAGAATCATTTTGTCTGCTTTTCATCGAAAATTACTCCCCCGAGGCATATAAACGGTTAAAAGTAATGGAAAGACATCATTTGGGAATAGAGCTGGCCGAAATCGACCTTCAGACCAGAGGACCGGGAGAAATTTACGGTACAGCCCAACACGGAATCCCTAATTTTAAGATCGCTTCCTTAACAGATGCAAGGTTAATTGAAGATACTCGCATTATAGCAGAAAAAATTTTGGAGGATGATTTTGAACTCCAAAAGGCACCTCTTCTTAAAGAAAGGTTAAATCGAATTTCATCACCCAATGTTTCTCCTGATTAAATAAAATGTTAAACCTGTTGACAGAAGCCATTAAGCTCAATATAATAGGTTAGTTATGGCACCATTACCAAAAAGAAGGATGTCGTCTGCTAGAAGTGGTAAGCGACGAAGTCAAATAAAATTAAATACGGTAGCTTTAATTGAATGTTCAAGCTGTAAAGCCTTGAAGCTCCCTCATACTACCTGTCCCACTTGTGGTACGTATCGAGGAAAAACTATCAAAGCACCGAAATCTAAAGTAAAGGTCACTAAATTAACGAAATCTTAATAGTAAATTTCATTTGGGTTTGATAGTTTAGTAAGCTTAGGTGAAATTTTTAGCACTATGAAAAATAAAGCTGATCCCAGACACGAAGCAAGAAAAGTCGTCTTACAATCTCTGTTCGAGTGGAGTTTCTTATCGACAGAGATTGAAGATATCGTTAACCGTGATCTGGAAGAATATGTTGGACTAGTTGATGGTGGCGAAGACCAAATTAACGAAGAAGAAAAACCCACAATCGATCGAAGCTTAGCCTTATTTTTAGCAAAAGGAGTCACCGAAAATCTAGATACCATCGATCAGATTATTGAAACATGCGCCCCAGAGTGGCCAGTTGAACAAATTGCCAAAATTGATCTAGAAGTTTTAAGAATCGCCATTTTTGAACTTTACATTGCCAAAAGTGCTCCTCCGAAAGTTGCGATTGATGAAGCAATTGAATTGGCAAAAGAATACGGTGGGGAAAACTCAGGAAAGTTTATCAACGGTGTCTTGGGAACAGTTATCAAAACCCTGATGCCTCAGTTAGCCAAAGAAAAAGAAAAAACTAAATGAAGATTTTTGAACATCTCCAAAAATTAATCTCTCTTCAATGGGGAATTCCCGAGAATCAGATTTCTCTAGAATCTTATTTAACGGATGACCTTAACGCCGACCCAATCAGCCTCGCTGATTTTGTCGTTTGCTTAGAAAACGAGTTTAAGGTCTGCATTCCTCAAGAAGAAATAGCTAAATTTAACACCGTGGAAGATATCGTTAACTTTCTTTCAGATCACGTTAACTAAGGAGGTTTCTGACAATTGGATTATTAGGTAATTAGATCGGAGAAAATTTCTCTCTATCTACCTACCTAAAAGTCTAATCTCAAAAAAATTTTATGGATGCAAAAAATTTAGAGGATTTAGAAGTAAAGATAAACATCGAGTTCAAAGATAAGTCTTTATTAAAAAACGCTTTTATTCATCGCTCTTACCTTAATGAGCACCCAGAAGAAAAATCATCCCATAATGAAAGGCTCGAGTTTTTAGGTGACGCTGTCTTAGCTTTTGTAGTCTCCGAATATCTGTTTAAAAACTACCCTAACCACCCCGAAGGAGATTTAACAAACTTTCGCGCTTCGATCGTTTGCGCTCGATCTTTAGCAATGGTAGCCAAAGACCTAGATTTAGGAAGCTATCTGCTTTTAAGCCGAGGGGAAGAAGCTACCGGGGGAAGAGATCGACAATACCTTTTGGCAAACACCTTTGAAGCACTTCTCGGCGCTATCTATCTGGACCAGGGAACCGAGAAAGCTAATAATTTTGTCCAAAAATACCTCCTTCCGCATTTGTCAAAAATTATCGAGCAAGAATTATATAAGGATTATAAAAGCAAGCTGCAAGAACTTTCGCAGGAAAAATTGAGTATCACTCCTATCTATAAGCTACTAAGCGAGACCGGTCCCGACCACTCCAAAATTTTTAAAATGGGTGTGTTTCTAGAAGAAAAGCTAGTTGCGGAAGGTGAAGGAACAAGTAAACAATCGGCCGAGCAAGAAGCGGCAAAAGCGGCTTTAAAAAACTGGCCTGAAAATCCTTAAAGATTCTAAAAGATTAGGCTTGCATTTTTTGGCGGAAACGTGTAAAATATTTGCACGCTTAAGACACTAGTAATTTTTTAATGTAATTTTAATAATCACCCTTAAGAAAGGACCGCTAAAGAAAATGGTTAAAATCAGACTCTCTCGAACTGGAACAAAAAATCAACTTAAGTATCGAATCATCGCTACTGACCAGCGTGAGAAAAGAGATGGAAAACAAATAGAAATTCTTGGTTCTTACGATCCCACCGTTAAACCCGCAGAAACTAAAGTTAGTAAAGAAAGATATGCCTATTGGATCAGTGTAGGTGCTCAAGTAAGCCCCACTGTAAAACGTTTAGTGGAGGAATTAAAATGAAGGAACTATTAGAACACATTATTAAGTCCATCGTTGATAACCAAGACAAAGTCGAGGTAGAAGAAACCACAAATGAAGTCGGAGAAATCGTTCTCCACCTTAAAGTCGACCAATCAGATATGGGGAAAATTATCGGAAAAGAAGGACGAATTATCAAGGCGATTAGGACTATTATTCGAGTCCCTGCAATTAAGCAAGGAAAAAGGGTCAAGTTAGAAATTATTGAGGAAGGTCGTCCAGAAGGCGTCTCGGCGGAACAACTGGAAGAGGAAGCAGAAAAAACTGGTGATATAACTCCGGCCGAAGAAGCTCCAGAAGAGACTGGGGAACAATCAAAGGAATAAGATAAAATTAGGGCGGTCGCAAGACCGCTTTAAATAAATTTAACCCCTAAATTTTACGATATATGCAGATCGATATACTTACTTTATTCCCCAAAATGTTTGAAGGTCCTTTTTCCGAAAGTATCATCAAAAGGGCTCAGGAAAAAGGGTTGGTAAAAATAAACGTAACCAATATTCGAAATTTCGCTACTGATCGCCATAAAACCGTCGATGACACACCTTACGGTGGGGGAGCGGGAATGGTTTTAAAGGTAGATGTCATGGCTAAAGCCTTAGATTCAATTTCGGATGGCTACCGAATCCTTCTTACCCCTCAAGGAAAATTACTAAACCAAGAAATGGTCACTCAATTATCGAAGAGGCCACATTTAGTTTTGATTGCTGGACATTATGAAGGGTTTGACGAAAGGATTAGAGAATATTTGGTAGATCAGGAAGTCTCCATCGGTGATTATGTTCTAACGGGTGGCGAATTGGCCGCGGTTGTTGTAGTCGATGCAGTTTTAAGACACGTTCCAGGAGTCTTAGGAAAGGAAGAGTCCGCTAAAAAGGAATCCTTCTCAAATAACCTTTTAGAGTACCCACAGTATACTCGGCCAGAAGAGTTTCAAGGATGGAAGGTTCCTGATTTGCTCCTTTCAGGAGATCACGAAAAAATTGAAAAATGGAGACAGGAACAAGCCCTCAAAAGAACGAAAGAAAAAAGGCCAGACTTACTTACTCGAAAGGATTGTCTTTCCCAGTCTGGCTCGGATTAACCGGAAGAGTATAATTAACTAATTTTTCCACTTTTGAAAAGACTTTATCTAAGGCCGAATTATTTTGAGGCAAAGGTAAGCTCGCATCTCCCATGGATTCTGGTAGTGATTCGTAAGGGGCGGACATAGAGAGCGTCACCGTTAAAAGATTATCGGAAGTGTTACCGGAAGTTCCATCAAAGCTCTTTACGATAAAAACTCTTTTTGCAGATTGCGCCTTATTTAAAAACCCCTGTAACTGTTCCAGGCTTCCTTTAAGGGTCACTTTGAAGTCAAAACTACTTCCTGACATAACCATCGCAGTAGATGACGCACTCACTTGCCCAACGTTAAGCTGCATCGATTCTAAACTCATTCCCGATTCTTGAACCATCCTTTTTACCCCTACGATTAGAGAAGGAATATCTTTATTAGAAGGAAGGGCAACAGTTACCTTAACTAGTTTCCCTCGCTCTTCAGTTGCCGAAATTTCTTTTAACTTTTTTTCTTTAGATACCATCTGGTTATATCGGTCGTTACCCTCAGCAATATCCTTATTCAAATTCCCGATCTTTTGCCAAAAAGGTATAAAAATAAAAGGAACCAATAAAAATACAACAATAATGGTAATTGTGGGAATAAAAACGTATGAAATTTTAGCTAAATTAAAATTTTTAAACATCTTTAAAAAGAAACAGCCTTAGCAGACGCACTCGCGTTCTTAACTACAATCGGGATCATACTTAAGGAAAATCGATAACCATCCTTGTCACTCGATTTAGAAAAAGATTTCAAAGTAATATTTTTAAACAGATTATTTTCAGTCTCCTTGCTCAGCAAATTAGTTAAGAAATCGTTAAACCCCTGGCTAGAGGCCGCTAGCCCACCAACGACAAACAAAGAATTGCCATTAAACGAAACATCGGTCACCGTTATATCTTTGTTTGTTAGTCCAGTCAAATCCTGCAGTACTTTTGAATTATCTATAGAGGAGTTAAAAACTTGAGAAAGACGGTTTAATTTTATGTCTAAAGCCCTTACCGTTCCTTCTACCTCATTTAGTTCCCCTACTGATTTCGCTTTAGTGTCTAAACTAGTATTGATATTTGCCAATTCGTTTCTCTTCATCATTTGAAAAGCAAAAAGGAAAAGAACCCCCACCCCAGCTAATAGCAGGACACCTAAAGAAAGAAGCGTTGAAAACTTCTTTTTTTCTTCCGCTTTTGTCTCCTGGCCAAGAGTCTCAGGAAGTAAGTTAAGATCCCTTGCCATCTTAAATATTCCTCATGGCTAAACCAACGGAAACGGAGTATGACGAGCCTTCTTCGTTCAACTTGTCCTTAATTTTTTCAGGAACGTTAATTTTTTCCCAGGGGTTACCAATCTGAACTTCTATTCCCAAAGCGTTTGCTAAATAAACCACTAATCCAGGCAATTTCGCCGTCCCCCCACAGAGAATAATTCGTTTGACGCTGTCATCAGGTTTCTTATTAGAGTAGTAAGCTAAGGCACGTCGGATTTCATTCACTGCAACATCAAAAACTGGTTTAATGCTTTGCATAACTTTACCTTCCAGTTGGTTAGCATCTAAACCATAAGTTTTTTTATACTCTTCTGCTTGGTCAGTTTCAAAACCAAGATCTTGAGCAATCGCTCGCGTAAAGGCCGTACCTCCTGTTGCAATGGAGCGAGTAAAGGTAAGATTTCCTTCATGAGAAATACAAATATCGGTTGTTGTCGCACCAATACTTACGACCATCGTCGTTAGAGGTGTTTGCTCTTCATTAACTAGGCTTCGCACAACTGCGGTAGTTTCTGTCTCAAGAGCAACAGGCTTAAATTCCGCAAGTTTGAAAACTTTAAGGTATTTATCGATTAAAACAATTGGCGCCGCCACTAATAAGACTTCCATTTTGCTGTTTTTATCTTCAGTTAGTGGCCGGGAGAGAATTTGCCAGTCTAAGCGAACTTCAGAAAGAGGAACTGGAACGTATTGTTCTGCCTCCCACTTAATCGCTGAGGCTACTTCAGCGTCCGTCAAAGGTGGCATCTCAACCACGCGCGTAAAAATTTGGGATTCAGGTAAAGCCGCCGCCACGTAAGGGGTACTGATTCTCACTTCTTGGTGAAGTTTCTTTAAAGCGTCCGCTAATTCTTCAATATCTTGATCGGACTCGGAAAAAAGAGCTTTGACGGGAGTAGGAATACTACCTGCGGCGACCAAGGAAGGATTATTTCCAGGTGTAAGCTGAACCATTTTCGTGCTAAAACTACCAATATCTAAACCGAAAATGTTTTGGGCAGACACTAAGCAACCTCCAAAAATATAGGTTTGAAATACCTAAGAAACTTTTTAAATTGTAACATAGGACTTGCTTGATTGCAAGACTAAATTTTAAATTGGCTTAGAGTGGTTATTTCAAAGTTTCTTGCCAACTGTATGTACTTTTTGTCAAATAATCAGGCAGGGCAGTCAGAAAATCAGCTCGATACTTAAACTGTTCAGCAGCAGTGGTATTATTATCCAAGTTCCGGTGATGGCTAATGCCTGCGCTTCCCCAAGCAACGAAAATACCCGACCCAGTAAAGCCGCTATTCGAAGTTGAAGTATCAATTGTTCCATCAGCTATGTAAATGCCTTCTACATTACCAACTGAACCATTGATTATAATGTCGTTTTTAACAATGAAGGTTAAAGCGCTTCCCACCTCCACAGTTATGTTACGGTTAATGTTTAAAGTCCCGTTCACCAGAATCGTAATCTTCTTGTTGCCTGTAATTGACAAGTCTGAATCAATTGTCAAACCTCCCTCCTTAGTGTAGAAACCTTGATCGAGAGTGGAACTTAGTGAAACTGTAAGAGGAATTGTCGCCGTCTTGCTAGCTATTTTTTGATAATAATCAAAATTTAAAAGTTCTTGGCTATTTAGATAATTTTCCACCGACCATTGAGGAGGATTAGCAAGAGGATTAGTGATCGAACCTTTCGCTATAACGACTCCTCCATCTGGGGGAGACATAAATCCTTCAGCAGGAGAAAAACTGCCAGTCGTTAAGAAATCTCCTTTTTGAACCTGAAACCAAGCACTGTCTTTTACAATGGCAAAATTTATCGTTTTATTAATGTCGGTTGTCCCAACAGCAAGTGGGTAGGAGTTGCCTGATCCGGTAATAGAAGAGGTAGCAATGTCACCCTCGTTCCACCCAACAGAAGTGTAACCAGCCGGAACGTTCAAAGTCAGAGTTACGCTGCTCTCAGAATTAACACTAACATTTAAACTATATGAAGATGAAGCGCTACAGGAGGAATCACTTTGATACGAAGGAGTAGTAGTTATTCCACCAGCTGATAAACTTAAACCACCGTTATAACAATTTTCGGTTGAATCTTTAATTCGATCCTTATCATTATCTAGCCAAATTTTTCCACTAAAGCTTACTGATACCCCTGGCGGCTGATAGATAAAATTGTAATAGGTATCGAAAGGTTCATCTTGTCCGGAACTGATATTGCAACCATCAGGGTCAAATTTCCCTCCCGCGATTTGGCATATATATGAAGGAGGAGAAGGATTGATGTAAGTTACTCCTTCCACCGTCACACTAGAAGGAACCTTAAGACAAAGGCGTTGGCCGGCAGAAATATTATTAAAAGTAAATGTTCCGTCGGCGCCGGTAGTCGTGCTCCCGACGTGACATTCTGAAGAAGGAACCGGAATTCCATAAACTTCAAACACGTATAATCTATACGAAGCATTTGCATTTGGTAATTGGATACCTTGCCACCGTACATACCGGGCAGACTGACCACTCCCGGAAAGATTTGTGTAGGCTATCCCTCCTCTTCCTCCACCGCTAGGAGTCGAGTAAACTACGATCCAGTTTATCTGATCATTGGAAATAAGAATGCGATAGGGAACATTGTGGTAAGTATAAACACCGACCTTATTAATTTCATACTGTCCTCCCAAATCGACGGAAACCCAATCAAAATTTTTACCTTGATCTCCCATCCAACCAGAAGTATTTATACCATCAACGGCATTCTGGGGGCCATAAGCCTCAAAACAAGTTTGAGTCCCAGACATACAAGCTGGGTCCAGATACCAAGTAGAACCAGCGGTTGCCGGCTGATTTAAAGCACGGTTAGGATTTGAAGTAGGCGCCCAGCTTAACTTCGCTACAGCTGAAGCAAGCCAGTCATAATATTCCATTTTGATAATATGATTCCCAACCGTAACATTCGGAACGGTAGCCGTATAAGTTGACACTCCTTGATTAACCCAATGGTCAATTATCAAATTCCCATCTACATAAAGCCGAACGCCGTCGTCAGTAGTCGTGGAAAAAGTATAATCACCGTCCTGAGAAAAGTAATGGGTTCTGGTCCAGCGAACCGAAAAACCATCAGATGGAACAGAAGGATCAGGGGAGCCCGTTCCCCAATCAAAATCGACTTGTGCGTCATTTCTTACTAAAACTGAAGCGCCAGATAAATCTTGATTGTTAAAATACTCTCCCTGAAAGCCCTTAGCGGTTAAGGAAAGATCCGCGGAGTCGGTACCATTAATAGGTACTCCTGATAAGGGAGTTCCATTCGAGTCAGTAACCTTCCCGTAAAGGTAAACATTATTATTAGGAACCCACCTAAAATCAAAGCCAGTGTAAACCCCGTCATTAGAAATATTAACGTAAAGCCAAGTATACCCGCTTTGATCAGTTTCCACCCAATACGGATCTCGTCCTATTGTCGAATCGCTTGGTCCTGAAGCTTGACCGCCAATGATCGGTTCCCAGTGTCCAGCGGCAAGATTTGCGTTACCTGGGAAATTACTGTAACCATCAGGAAAATAAGCACGGAAGCGAGTTGGATTCATGGCGCAGCTTAACCCGCACATTCCTAGTGGATCACAATTACCTCCGGGGGGAAGAGTGGGATTAGGAAACTCCATTCGATACTCACCTGAAGCGTCCGATTGAAAAAGAACATTATCATCCACACCGTTACACCAAGCCCCCGGATAGCACTTAGCCTCTTTTAAGATATAAACGCCTGTCAGGGAAAATTTCGTTCCCTCATAGTCCATATAGACATTACCCTTCAAGCTAGCTTGTCCTCCTGCAAAGGCAAAATCGTTTTT
>JAMCZT010000031.1 GCA_023485445.1 Patescibacteria group bacterium | reverse complement strand
TTTCATTTGGGCAAATTCTTTATTCCAAAAATCCTTCATCACCGAGTCGCTAATCTGATCTACAATAAACTTCTGGTAATCTGAATCTGTCAACAGCCTAACAATCCCTAATAATGAAGTATTCGGGACTTCTAGTAAGGTCAAAATACAGTTCATTAACAAGTATTCCAACCTAGGCCCCCAACTATTAGCAAAGTACTTTTTAAATACATCTAGAAGGCCCGAAGCGATCAAGTTTCGCTGCCTAGGATCAACCACTTCTAACATGTTCAAGGCCACCGGATACTCCGCGTCGGCAGGATTAAAAATGACCACGTCGTCCAACCGATTTTCTGGAACAAAATCCAAAAGTTGATCGATCAGATCTCCATGAGGGTCAAGAACGGCTACACCTTCCCCCGCCCTCATATCCGAAATAATCATGTTTTTAATTAAAGTCGATTTACCTGTTCCTGTTTTACCAATAATATAGGTATGTTTGCGACGATCAGCCCTTTTTATTCCGAATTTGATGTTAGCATCACGAAAGATTGTCTCGGCTAAGTAAGTGCAGTTAGTCGTCGGGAGATTAAGAGGTGGCTCACCTTTTTTTGCTTTTGTCCAGGCGATAGTCGGGGTTTCCACGGAAATGTTTGGTAAGTGAAAAATCGAAGCTAATTCTTCAATATTTAAAATATAACTATCACGATCGGACTCTGGAAATAACCTTCTCTGGTATTCAGAAACAATTTCTTTTGTCGAAGTTTTTTCAGGATTTGCTTCAAAACTGTTTAAGTTAGCTGTAGAAAATTGTTTGAGGGAGGCAATCGCAGAAGAAAGCTGCTGGGCAGCTAAGTCAGCGGAATGAGAAATCGCCACCGCTCTAATTTTAGTTTCGAAACCCATTTTGGTGAGCTTGTTCTCAATTGATTTTAATTCTAAATCCTGCCCAGCGGAAAGACGAGGAGCGGGAGTATTTAGGGGTTGGTTCGGCAATGGTTGTGGGCCTTTTACGGCATGGCTGAAAATTCCCGTCAAGTGAGAAAAAGCATGCTTTGCAACATCTGCCGCGAGTGCTGCTGGTTCTAAAGTCACAGAAGTCCCACCCGCACGAACCATGGTTACATATTGGTGGCCTCTTTCTTGCCAGACGTCTTCCACCGGCCTAATCAGGACTTGCATCCAAATCCGCTCCCCAGCGGATACCTTCCCGACTGCTCCAGTAATAGCGGCTAGAGGATCAACCTCAAAATCTCGAAAAGTTTTGATTGGAAAAATATAATCTTTTAATAAGATAATTTCCGCAGCTGCAATTTGGCTTCCTTCAGGAAAAGTTTTGGTGTAATCTTCCGCGACTTTTATTTCTGCATCAGGGTACTGGGCGTAGATTTGCCCTTCAACGAAATTTTTAAAATGTTTAGGAGTATAAACATAAAAGCGGATTCCAGATTCGGAAGAAGCTATCTCCAAACTCAAATGCTCTTGAACCTCGGGAGTAAATTTAAGTAAACCATGCAAAGAAGCAAACATTTGCTCTGCGGCAATTGGAGTTTTCTCGTTTTCTTTCGGCAATTCAATTGCCAACAAAACTCCCTCCCCTATTTCAGGGGAAATGTTACTTCCTTGAAGTCTTTTTGCCGCCTGATAGGCTAAAAAGAAAGAAGCACCTAAAATCAAAGTAATCAGTATCAGGTACAACATATTTCTTTAAGACCCTCTTTTGATCCTCTCAATCTAATTGTATCCAAATTTTACTTTAATGTCAAACTATTTTGACCCATTTCCTGTCACTGTTAATATCAAAATTTGCTCTTTAAAATGTTTCCCAAATCACCCCCATCGCAATAAATCTCATCACCGAAAACTTGACAAACCATCCCGAATATGCTATATTAATAAACGATCTCTCTCCTTTCTTCCGGAGGGATTCCAAAATAGAGTCCCTCCAGGTTAAGGCCCCTTCGGGGGCCTTAACTGTTCCTAAAGACTTTTTTGGTAGTCTTCACCTAAAATTACTTGAATATCTTCTTTCGAAACCACCTCAGATTTTTGTCGAACTATTTTTCCTACCCCCAAAGCGTCTCTAATCCGCAAAACAGTTTGATTCTCCCCTTGGTAATCATAAATCAAAGTTTCTTTTACCTTGCTATCTGCATTGCCTACATGATTAACCTTTGCCCCCAATCTGGTTATAAAACGGGCGGCTTCTCCCCCTAAACCTGATTTTTCCGTACCGTTTTTAACTTCTACAGTCAATCTTTCTTCAACCACTACAGGATCGTTAAATATGGTATCCAGCAAAGGATCCGCTTTGATGTCATCTAATACCCGCTCTTCTACATTCGCTCCCGTTGTCTTTTTCAGAAATAAATCTTGCGTCTGATAATATTTAAACCGATCGTATCGAACTTCCCTAACTTTCCAGGTCAGATCAATCAAATTAGTTAAAGATAAATTTGTTTTCAAATGCTTCTCTCCCCAAGATTTGTAATTCAGAAAGTTAAAAAAGAAGAAAATATCTTTTAAGCTTTCATCGGCTTCTTTTATTGAAGACTCACTTAGAACATTTTCTAGCTCGTCATCCGAAAAATTAACCACACCTAAATAACCATCTAGCGGAATGGCCAAAACCTCCTCAACACCTTTAAGTAAATACTTTACCCCTTGGTTTCCTTGAAAATTTCCCCTATTATATAAACTAGCAATAGTTACCGGGCCTAAACTATGCGGAGCGTCAAGATAAACCTCTGACGGAATCGGAAAGAGATCTAAACCTTTATTTAAACCATCGTAAGAAGCGATAACTAAACTTTTAACTTTGTTATCGTAGGACAAACTAAGGAGTAATAAATTTACTCTAGAATTAAAATTTATATTTGTCCTATAGGAGATTTCCCCAGGAAGTTTTTGGAACGGACGTTCAAGAAAATTCTTAAAGGATATCACTTGCCAGATGAGGGTTCCTACAACCAATAAGGCAATCAGCCAGCCAAAACGAAATAAATTTCTTCGCCAGTGTTTTTTTTGCTGGTCTTTCTGCCAAAGTTTAGCTTTCCCTCTATCTTTTTTATCAACTATTGGAAGAAGATTCGAAGATTCTTTTTTAGCAGGCATACATCTGGTAGTTTAGCACAAATATAGTCGAGAACCAAGATGAAAGTTTTACGCTAGCCACTCGTCTTTTATTTTTTCAAACCGTTCATCTAAGAGGGACTGGCGCACTCTTCTTAAGAAATTAACGATAAAAAATAAATTATGAGTACTTGCTAATCGATAAGCCAAAATTTCTTCAGCAAGGAATAAATGTCTCAAGTAAGCCCTGCTAAAGTGTTGGCAAACATAACAATCACAGCTTTGGTCAATCGGACGGATATCCAGTTTGTATTTCTCGTTGTAAATATTAAGCCTAAATTTATTCTTTTGGTTTCCTCCTTCGTAAGGACTCACGTAAAGTGCCCCGTTCCGAGCTAATCTGGTCGGCGCAACACAATCAAACATATCCATTCCCCTCTCGATAGATAACAACAAGTCGTCTATCTCCCCCACCCCCAACAAATGCCTCGGTTTGCTTTGGTCAAGAAAAGGAACTACCCATTCCACCACCTTATGCATTTTTTCCTTTGGCTCTCCCACAGACACCCCTCCAACGGCTATCCCATCAAAAGGAAGTGCGGAGATAAACTTAGCCGATTCCTCTCGAAGATCCTTAAACAAACCTCCTTGGACTATCCCAAAAAGGGCTTGCTGTTCATGCCTTGTTCCCTTTTGGTTAAACGTTTCCAAGGATCGTTCTGCCCAACGGTGAGTCCTCTCTAGAGCCGCTTTAGTATAATCGTAAGTTGCGGGATATGGAGCACATTCATCAAAGGCAAGAATAATATCTGCACCTAGCTTTCGTTGGATTTCAATTGAAACTTCAGGTGTAAAACGATGAAGCGTTCCATCAAGGTGGGAGCGAAAATTCACTCCATCCTCATCTACCCGACAAAGCATCTTTTCCATCGCACCCGTTCCCGCCTCTTCTATTTCGCATAAAGATTCCGCTTGGACATCTCGACTTCTCTTACGATTTTCTTTCGTGATCTTACCTAACCCTAAAGAAAAGACCTGAAAACCGCCACTGTCGGTAAGTAAGGGTTTGTCCCAACCCATAAATTTATGTAAACCCCCAAGCTGCTGTATCTCATCAGCCCCAGGACGCAAGTAAAGATGGTAAGTATTTCCAAGAATTATTTGTGCTCCTAACCCCTCTAAATCTTGAGGGGTAAGAGATTTAACAGTTGCCTGCGTACCTACTGGCATAAAAACCGGAGTTTCTACGTCCCCGTGTGCCGTCTCCATCACTCCCACACGAGCTCGACTATTTTTTGCTTTCTTAACCACGGTAAATTTCATATGTTACTTTCTAGGCAGAATCTCCGGTAAACCTGTCACTAACTCAAAATTATCATCTCCAGCAATTCGATTATACCGTTCGAAGCCACATCTTCGGCAACGGTGTGCAATTACATACTCTCCCGTCCGTCTGGAATATCGCCCAATTGGTTTCATCAAACCAAAACAATTACCCTTTCTGTCAGGACGATCAGTATCAATATGGAGAGAGTAAAGGCAATAAGGGCAGTGGTTTCGATGATGCCCACCATAGCGTACAGGTGTTACTTCCCGTTTGCAGTGATAACAATTAAATTGTTGATTAAAATCCCTAGATTCTTTCATCGAAAACAGTTTACCATAAGAGAAGACATTAAAAAAGTTACCGCAAAAAAGCCTTTCGGCTGTGGAGTTCCTCCAGATGATCTTCTTTTAAGTTACTTAATTTTAGGTCTTTTTCTAAATGTTGGGCAATAATTTGAGCTACGTGCTGCCCCCCTAAGAAATGAGGCACAATAACGTAATCTGACCCTTTTCGATAAAGTTCAACCGCATCCTCGTCATCTAAAGCCGTCGTGATGATCGATACACGACGATTTCTTAGCTGGGCCTCAAGAATCAAAATTAGGTTTTCCTCTAAATCTGGGACCGTTGAAATAACCATTCTTGCTTCGGAAAGGTTAAGCTTATCCATAATTTCCGGATCAGCGATGTCCCCAAATAAAGAAATAACTCCTTCTGCCGATAGCTTTTTCACCACTTCTGGGTCAAAGTCTACCACCACCAAAGGCACTTTCCCTTTTTTAAATACTTTTAATAAATCATATCCCAATCTATGGCACCCCACCAGTATCACATGATTCTTTAACTCCGTTTCAGGCAGGTTATACTCTTCTGGCAAACCTTTCTTTTCAAAATATCCTAAGAAAGGAAGTAGCCTTTTATAAAAACTGTTTGTGTAAAGAATCATATAGGAAGAAAGGGTAATCGTAATTATGCCAACCATTGTCACTACTCCTACAACGTCCCCTCCTACATGCCCTAGCTTTTGCCCTAACGTGACTAAAATTAAAGAAAACTCCGAAATTTGGGCCACAGTTACCCCAGCAAAAAAGGAAGTTCTTTTTCGAAGACCCATTCTTCCAAAAATAAACATCAATATCAAGGGGTTCCCGATTAAAACAAATAAAGAAAGGGCTATCACTGGAAACCAAAGTTGAGAAAGATTAGTGATAACCATTTGGGAACCTAAAATAATAAAGAATATAACAATGAAAAAATCTCTCAAGGGTTTGATTTTAGCTGCGATCTGCCAGTTCTGTTGAGTTGTCGCTAGAGCAAGTCCCGCTAAAAAAGCCCCTATTTCTAAAGAAAAGCCAATCAGATAGCTGACTGAGGCGAAGACGAAACACCAGGCGATCGAGGTTAGAAACAAGAGCTCACTACTTTTAGCGATCTTACTAAAAACAGAAGGAATAACTTTTTTACTCAAATAAAGAACTAGGAAAAGGAGGAGGAAACCTTTAATTATAATCAAAGGAAAATTCCACCAACTGTTGCTATTTGAGGAAAATCCCGACAAAAGAATAAGGGCTGAGATAGCCACGAAATCTTGGACTAGTAAGAAGCCAACGGTAATCTTACCATACAATGAATTCAAATCCCGTTTTTCCGCAAGCAGCTTCACAACGATAATCGTACTACTAAAGGTAAGGGCCACACTAACGTAAATGGAAGAAACCATGTTAAAACCAAGCAAAGAAGTCAAGATAAAACCAACCAAAGACGTGAAAACGATTTGTCCGAGACCTGCTGCTAAAGCAATCTTTCCAACCGTCTTTAATTCTTTCAAGGATAACTCTAACCCAACCAAAAAAAGAAGGAAAGTTATGCCTAATTCACTCAAAAAATTCAAGGCATCTTGATTTTTAACACCCATCAAACTCAACGGGCCAATTATAAGTCCAGTGGTAATATAAGCTAGAATCAGCGGTTGGCGAAAGAAGCGTACGCCAGCACCTAAAATAGCCGCTAAGGTTATGATGATACCAGTTTCAAGAAAGACATTAGACATTTTGTTTTTTTATTTAGTTAGCTTTGATAAAAATTCCTTTAAATCCTGCGGTAGTTCTGAGAAAAACTCAACGTATTTTTCGGTTGAGGGAAGTTTGAAACCTAAAGTAGCCGCGTGTAGAAATTGCCGTCCCAGCAACTGTTTTCCTCCGTACAAACTATCCCCCACTAATGGGTGCGATAGATAGGAAAAATGGACGCGAATCTGATGAGTCCTTCCCGTTTTTGGTTGAGCCTCAATTAAAGTAAAGTCCCTAAACCTCTTGACTACCTTAAATTCCGTCTCAGATTCTTTTCCCTTTGGAGTTACCGAAAACTTCTGCCTTTTCACAGGATGACGTCCGATACGCGCTCTGATCACCCCAAAATCCTCTTTTATTTGCCCATGAACTAACGCCAAGTATTTTTTTACTACTTTTCTCTTTTTGAATTGGTTTTTAAGATACTCTAAGGCCTTTTCGTTCTTGGCAATAACGATTAATCCGGAAGTGTCTTTATCTAACCGATGGACAATCCCGGGTCTAACGGCTTCCTTGGTGACCATTCCCGAAACGTGATTTAAAACGGCGTTAACCAGTGTTCCTTTTAAATGACCCACCGCCGGATGAACTACTAATCCTGCCTGTTTGTCGACTACTAAACAATCCTGATCCTCATACTTTATCTTGAGAGGAATTTCCTCCTGCTCAAGTTTAAATTCTTCCTCTGGAGGAATTCTGACGGTAATTTCCTCACCTTGTCTAATCCGATAATTAGGCTCTAATAAATGCCCAGTAGTACGCACCAAACCATCTTTAATCAGCCGCTTAATCTTCGCTCGAGACAAATCGGAAATATTATCCGCTAAAAATTTGTCTACCCTTTGCCCTACCTGATTCTGTCCAACTACCAATTCAACAATTTTCTCGCCCATTTCTTACCCTTCGAGTCAAATCCTAAAAATTAAACTAGTGAGAAGGTTTGTTTAAGAAAGTTCCCACTTCATGCAAAACTTGATCCGGCGTCATAGCTGATTTGATTAAATAGCCAACCGCCCCTAAATCGAAACCCTCTTTGATGATCGCATCTTGACCGAGATTGGTTAAAAGGACTACCGGCCCATTTTGCTCTTTCGGGGGATTGTCCTTTAACTGCCTCAAAATTTCCAATCCATCTCTTTTGGGTAACATAATATCTAAAAGAACCAGCTGGTAGCCACCAGTAGAGGCTTTCGTCAACCCTTCGTCTCCGTCAGCCGCCACTTCTACCTCATAACCCTCATCCGTCAAAAGCTCTTCGTAGAGCTCCCGCAAAAACTGATCATCTTCAACGACTAAAATTCTTTGTGACATTCTTTTCACCTCCTTATAACTCTTTTTTAATTATAGCACGGTTGTCTGGTTTAAAAATCCGCCAAATTAAACCGGTCATTCCTAATACGATAAATGCGTCTGCTAGATTAAAGGCCGGCCAAAACCGTAAATTTAAGTAATCAATCACGTAACCAAATCGAATCCGGTCAATTAAGTTACTTATTCCGCCACCGACCATTAAACCTAAAAATACATGATTCTCAAAAGAGTTCTTTATTAATTCCCTTTGCCAGTTTAAAATTAAAAAGACAAGGATAGCAAAAACAAAAAACTCGCTCAATTCCTTCGGCAAATATACCTTTCCAAAAAATAGACTTTGATTGCGCCAAATATTTAGTAAGCTTCCCGCAAAAAACTTTAGACTTTGATCAAAGATGATTACGCTCCCGATAACCAATCCAATTGTTTTCATCTGTTAAAGCTTACCTTCTCTCACAGTCCAAACAAAGAGAAGCTGTAGGATAAATCTTCAATCGCTCTTCTGGAATGTTCTTGCCACAATTAGCGCACTTTCCGTAAGCCCCTTCTTCCACCCTCTCCAACGCTTTACCCACTTCCGCCAAACGGCTTTCTAACTCTCTCATCACCGCCTCTGTCCGGTCGTGTCCTTCGTTTTCTGTAATATCATCGTCAAAATTATTCGTATCCCGCCCGGGGACTAAAAAAGGATCTTCAGAGTTATAGTATTTAAGTTCCTCTTCCAATTTACTTTTTTCCGCTTCGAGAAGACTCTTCGCGTCTTTAATCATGTTTCCTCCAACTTTTACGCTTTATTAACAGTGGGATTGAAGCCGCATGCGTCGCTAGGTATCCGACGAACTCAGTGATAATATTCAGTCCTTTTGTTACCACCTTTATGGACAATCCAAACTTTTCTCTCCAGTTAAATTTTTCAAAAAAACTGAGGATAAGATTTAAATCTTGCTTCCAAGATCGGTTAGACAACCAATACAAGCCAACTAATCCAATCGTCGCGACGAGCAGACTCATAATGTGAGCAACTCTTATTCCATTGATAATCGTCGTATCCGCCCGATAAAATTCAATTAAAAATCTTCCAACTCCTGACAAGACCAAAAAGGAAAAAAACGTTGCGCCGCTTCTTCCTCCCCTTTTTTGGACAAAGAACTTTTGCCGATAAATTTGAAGCAAAATAAGGTAGGCTAAAAACATCCAAATCGCTTCGTAAGCTTGCGTAGGGTGACGTTTTCCTAAGAATCCTGGAAAGTACACTCCCCAAGGTAAATTGGTCGTTAAACCGTAATCATCACCATTGAGGAGACAACCAACGCGCCCGATTACAATACCTAAGGACACCCCTAAGGCGGCAAAATCAGCTACTTGGAGGAAGGGCCACTTCGCCCTTCGAATATAATACCAAACGCCAATTATTCCCCCGAGTAAAGCCCCGTGGAAGGCTAATCCCCCCTCCCAAACGAAAATGATTTTTAAAGGATCAGCCGCAAAGTTTGACCAGTTAAGAAGAGCATAGTAAAGTCTAGCGCCAATAAAACCAGTCGCTAAGGCGATAATCGAAAGATCGAGGATTTTTTCTTCGTTGTAACCTTGCCTCCGGCCTTCTCGCCAGACGATAAAAGTCCCGACGATAAAGGCTAAAGTTAGAAGAACTCCGTATGAACGAAAGGTTATTGGGCCCAGGTTTAAAAGAATAGGATGCATTTATTTCACCTCTTTTTCAGTATACACACCTCGCCTTAGCCTGTAAAGTCCAAGGAAAAAAACAAAAAACCCGATTAGAACTAGAATCAGACTTACCCCAAAAACGTCGGCCAAACCCCCCACGATCAAAAGAGGTAAAAAAGCAACACCACTAATCAACATATTAACAATGCCGTATACTCTTCCTCTAAGATCGCTTGGAACAAGTTTATGAATCATCGTAGTCGCAGGGACATTAACAAAAGAATTGGCCACCCCTAAGAAAAATAAGATTGTCATCGCGACTTTAGTCACGTCAAAATTCCACAGATCTGCTCGCAGCAACCCTAGCGATGCCAAAAGAATACCTCCGCTGATAATCCCTATCGTGATCAAAAAACGTTCCGGCCACCTTTTTCCTAGTCGAGGAAGAACTAGTGTCCCCACCACCACTCCCGCAATAGCTGGAGCCAAAACGATAATTGAAACATCCACTACCGCAACTTTCAAAACGGAGGCAGCAAACCCAGGCCCTAGGGAAGCCAAAATTAGTACTAAACTCTGAAACAGAGTAATCGAAAGGATGGCTGAGCGGACGGTCCTATTGGCGAAGATAAACTTTCCCCCCTCCATTAATTCCGCAATGACTGTTGAAAAACCTTTGCCTCCACTAAGCCCAGGTATCCTAGGAAGCCTTTCCGTTATAATCGTTGCAACTAAAAAGCAAAAGAAAATTACAAAAATCGTTCCGTTGTTACCTAAAACCCGAAGAAACGGACTCGCCATCAAGTAGCCTACCGCCATGCTAGTATTTAAACTTAAAGTAAATAGAGAGTTGGCGGAAATTAGTTGATCTTTTTTTACTAAAGCTGGAATTGACGAGCCTTCGGCAGGAATAAAAAATTGGGTAACAAAAGAAATAGCAAGTGTCAAGACAAAGACAGTCGGAGGAACATTTAAAGCTAAGGCAAAGAGCGGGAGCATTAGTGTCCGAAGCAAATTAGTTCCAACGATGACCATCCGAGTATCCCAACGGTCGACCAAAACTCCAGCGAAAGGCCCAAATATAACGGCTGGAATACCGAAGCTAAGAATTAGCGCCCCGACAGCTGTGTTAGAATGGGTTGATTCCCAAACCCAGATAGTCAAGATATAATAAAGCATGTTGAGGGCGACTTGTGTTAAAATCTGCGCCCCCCAAAGCTTTAAAAAGTTAATGTTGTAAACTACCGACGGAACAATCAGGTTAAGCATGAAAAATAAACCATAATTAACTTTGCTGTTTTTCCATTTCCGAAATTAATCTGATAATCGTGCGAATGCCCACCCCAGTCGGGCCCTTTTCCAAAAAAGAAGAATCATTATCCATCCAGGCAGTTCCAGCAATATCCAAGTGAACCCAATCTTTGTCTTCGTCAACAAACTCTTCAAGGAATAACGCTCCTTTTATCGCTCCAGCCCCAGTCCCCCGAGCACCGATGTTATCCACATCAGCAATGTCGCTCTTTATTAGTTTTCGATATTCTAAAGGCAAGGGTAGTTGCCAAATTTTTTCGCTCGTCATTTTCGCGCAAGACATAAATTGATCCACCCAAGCTTGTGGCCTCCCAAAAACGCCAGTGAAATCCCGTCCTAAAGCCACTGTTATCGCCCCAGTTAAAGTCGCTAAGTCTACTATTTTTTCGGCCCCTAGTTTTTGAGCATAAATTAAAGCATCCGCCAAAACAACTCTTCCTTCAGCATCAGTACTGCTGATCTCAATCGTTTTCCCGTTCATCGCCGTAAGAACATCCCCTGGTTTAACCGCCTTTCCCGAAGGGAGATTTTCAGTTAAAGGAGTGACTCCGATTAAATTTATCTTCGGCTTTAGCTCCCCAACCGCTTTAAAAATTCCCAAAACCGCCGCCGCCCCTGCCATATCATATTTCATTTCCCCCATCTTCTCATCCGGCTTGATGGAAATACCCCCACTATCAAAAGTTAACCCTTTTCCGACCAACCCTAAGGTCGTTTGTCCTTTTTCACTACTTAAATATTTAAGCACCACCATGTAAGAAGGTTCATCGCTTCCTTTGGCAATACCGGCAAAAGCGTCCATACCCTTCTTTAACGCTTCTTTTTCGTCAATTACCTCAATTTCAAATCCATATTTTTCCGCCAATTCTTTGGCCTCTCTGACTATTCTTGTTGGAGTCGTAAAGTTTGCCGGTTCATTAGTCAAAAACCGTGCCCAATTAGTTGACTCCGCAATAATACGTCCCGTATTAATGGCCTGATCGACTTTTGCGGCATCTTCAACCCCTGGCAAAATGATCATTAATTCTTCAATTTCTCTTTCCTCCTTTTCTTTAGTTCGATGAGTTTTGGGATCAAATAAAGCCAAAACTACCCCTTCCGTCACCACTTGTGATTTTTCGAAAGGATTGATTTGGTCGGAAATTTGAAAAGCAATTGTTTTGAGATTCTTTTTTTGCGCCACGCGGGCAACAGTTCCAGACATCATTCTTAACTGGTCTGAACAATACTCACTTTTTTTTCCAGAACCAATCAAGAGAACTTTTTTAGCAGGAATTTTTCCAAAAGTAGGAAGTAAAAGATATTCATTTAGCTTACCTGTAATTTCTCTGCTCAGAATAGCCTCATTAATCGCGCCAGACATTGCCTGATCCAGTGCAACTAATCCTTCAGCAATTTTCTCGCCTTCGAAAATGTTGATGACAAGAGTATCGGTTCTAACATTAATTGGTTGGTCTGAAGTAAAACTAAATCTCATAATTTAATATTAGCACAAACGAAAGGCAAAATTCCAACGTGCTTAAAGAGTAACGTCCTTCAAATCTTTTGGGAATCTCGTAAGAGTTTCGCAACCAGCATTGTTTACTACAATCACATCTTCAATTCTCACCCCACCCCACTCGGGTAAATAGATGCCGGGTTCGACGGTAACCACGTTGGTTGATTCAAGTAAATCTTCTCTCGTCTGGCTTATCACCGGAAATTCATGCACTTCCAATCCCAAACCGTGTCCCAACGCGTGACCGTAAACCCCATTGCTTCTACTTCTCAGATTTTCTTTGACCCGACGATCAACGTCAGAGACCTTTACCCCAGCACAAACTAAGTCCCTAGCCAGCTTTTGTCCTTCCAAAACCGCCTCATAAACCCTTCTCTGCTCATCACTTACTCCTCCAACGAATAATACCCTAGACACATCAGAATGGTATCCTTCAACCACCGCCCCAAAATCAAATAAGATCATATCCTTTTGTCTAATTTTTCGATCGCTAACTTTATGGTGAGGTAAAGCGGCGTTTTCTCCGGAAGCGACAATTACTGGCTCCCAAGCCATCTTCTCTGCTCCGTTTTCCCGGCAAAATTTTTCCACCTCCCAAGAAATTTCTCTCTCTGTTAATCCTGGTTTAATCACTTCTCTAATATATTCCAACGCTTGATCAGCAATCCTCACTGCTTTTTTGATCAGCGCCATTTCGCCCGGTTGCTTTACCGCTCGTAATTTCTCCACCAGATTTTCGGTTGGGATTAACTTCAAACCCAGAGAATATTTTTTCAATTTTGATAATTGATCTGCGGTTAAATTTTTAGATTCATAGCCAACGAAAGTTTTTTGAAATTGCTTGGCATAATCATGCCAAAAATCTTGAAAAAAATAATGGATTTCAACTACCTCAATCTCAGAAGAAACTTCACGCTTCGCTTGGAGAGTATAACGGGAATCAACCAAAAGATAGGCTTTCTGAGAATTAACTACCAGCCAACTCTCGCTGCCTGTAAAACCAGTTAAATAACGATGGTTAGCGTAATTCTCGGTCACAAAGGAGTCGAGGTTATTTTCTTTAAGCCGTTGCCGTAGGCGTTTCAATCTTGCGGGGACGGCCTCGTGGACGTTTAACTTTAAAAGCGTCAATGGGATATTTTCTCGGCCGTCCTCTCGGGCGTCTTGGCTGCTCGAGAGATCCAATGAGGAGCGGATATTTTCTGGGTCTTCCGCGACCTCTCTTTGGCAATAAAATTTCTTCATGTCCACAGTATGGGCAAAAGAGCCAACTAATGTCAAGCAGTTCCTGGCAAACCGGACAAATGTTTTTTACACGAGTACGACAAGCAGGACAAAGCGTAAAATCTGGTTCTAGAGTTCCTTTGCAAGTGGGACAAAAAGAAAACTTCGACTCTTTTTCCAAGACCCGTTCTTCTAATTCCTGGCTACGTCGCTCAGCTAAAGTTTGCCGAGGGCGAAGGATAAAATAAATTACCAAGCCAAAAACGCCGCTCATCGTCACTAATAAAGACGCACTAAGTCTAATCAACAAATTCTTTGTCCTCTTGCTGGTGTCGACCCAAGTCCAAACAACAATTGCTAGCCAAAAACTAGCAAAATAGCTCCCGACAATAATAAAAAATATTGGACTGGTTAAAAAGTTAATAATCTCATAAGCCATAACTTTTACTCTTTTCGAGGGCGATTATTAGGGGCAGGAAAAGTCTTTACAAAAAATTTAATTTATATTAAAATTCTTTGGTATGCTTAGTACACCTCACATGTTAGTTGGTGCGGTTATCGTGAAGATCATTCCGAATCCATTCTTAGGTCTCCCTCTAGCCATACTTAGCCACTTCATTCTAGACTCAATGCCGCATTGGGATTGGAAACCCCCTACGCCGCCATACACAAAAATATCTTTTTTCAAAACTGCTGCTGATCTCTTGATTGGTTCATTAATTGTTTATTCTATTACGCTAAAAGACTCAAATCAAGCCTATATCTTAGCCGGTGCTTTGGCAGGAATTTTACCAGATGTTTTACAGGGAATAATCGCTTTTTTGAATTTCTCCTTAAAAAGGAATTTCGTTTCGAGTTACTCTAACTGGCACGGAAAAATTCAAAAACGTTTGGCCTTCTTCCCGGGCCTTTTCTTAATGACCGCCGTCGTTCTAATTGGAATCCTAATCATAACCCGTTAACGAATTCTTTCGACGTATTCTCCTGTTCGGGTGTCAATTTTGATCCTATCTCCTTCATTAATAAATAAAGGAACACTCACCGTGAGGCCATTTTCTAAAGTCGCAGGTTTGTAAATATTGGAGACGGAGTTCCCCTTCACACTTGGGCCGGTTTCAGAGACCTTGAAATTCAAGGATCTCGGAAGGTCCAGACCTAAGGGTTGGTTCTCATAAGCCAAAAGATCTCCTTCAATCCCTTCTTTAAGAAATTTTTCTTGCCCGCCTAACTGACTTACTTTTAAAGGGAGCTGTTCAAAATTACTGTTATCCATAAAAATAAATTCATCGCCGTTTTTGTAAAGGTATTGGACTTTGCGATGTTCAAGTTGCGCTTCTTCTACTTTATTTCCTGAAATAAATGATTTTTCGGTCATCGTCCCACTCCTCACGTTTTTAACTTTCACTTTAATAGTCGCGCTTCCTCGTCCCATCTTAATATGTTCATAATGAATTACCTGCCAAAGCTGACCGTCTTGTTCAAAAACTGCCCCTGCTCTTAAATCTGTAACTGGAATCATCTTTATCCTCCCTAATTCAAGTTGACTAGCTTCATTGTAACAAGTATAATTAGCTTTGGCAAGATTTGTACTTTAAATTTTTGGTGCGCCGGTGTGGCGGAATTGGCAGACGCGCAGGTCTCAAAAACCTGTGACCCCAAAAGTCGTGTCGGTTCGACCCCGACCACCGGCACCATTTTTAATCAGAAATTTTGTATCTTTCTAGGTCAATATCCCCCGCTCAACCTAACTAGCGTTCCTCCTGTCTCATATACATTGGCACACCTTTTTTCATAAAGAAAGGAAAGATTTGCGATGAGGAAAAAAACTAACCCTCTAAGCGCGCTCGGAAAGAATCTCTTACAGAACCTTTTCATTTGGCCTTGTCTAGCAATTATCCTGATCTTTGTCCTCGTCCCCCTCTTCATTCAGGAAAGGAGGGAAAAATTTAAGGTCGTTGGAAAGGAAAACCTACCTAAAAAAGGAACACCATGATTTTCGCTTTCAACCACCCTTCTTATTTAGAGTCTTTCATTATTCCCTTGATGATTCTTCTCCATCATTTTCCGCGATGTTTTGGTGAACCCAATAGAGTACCTAACTTGGAACTTACCTAAAGATAGCCTGGTTGAATGGATGCCTTTCCTGCGACTTCTTAAATGCCTAACCGTAAAACGAAACGGAAGCAACCGAAAAGTTCTTGAGCGCTCAATACAGCTCCTCAAGCAAAACGAATGGCTGTGCTTTGCCGTTGAAGGAGGATCAACCTGGAAAGGAGAGTTATACAAAGAAAAGGCTGGAGTACGGATCCGGAAACCCACTGTTTTCGGAATCGGGATAATGGTTGGGAGAACAAAAACTAAAGTCGTCCCAGTTTGCGTCAAAGGACCAACTTCTCCTAAGGATTGGCTCCTAAAAAAGGAAAAACCAACCAAAGCGGTTACCTAGGTAACCGCTTTTTCTTCTCCAACGATTTACTTTAAAACCCGTTGTTTTTCCGTGCTGAAAAAGCGGCGGCGTTCGCCCTTGTACCGAAGGTTAATCTCTCCGAGGGGACCACTACGGTGTTTAGCGATAAGAAGGTTGATATTCTCGAGATTTTCTTGATCTTCTCGATAAAGGAACATAACTACATCTGCATCTTGTTCAATCGACCCTGATTCCCGCAAATCTGCTAGTTGCGGAACTTTGGCTTGACGTGCTTCTACTGCGCGGGAAAGTTGAGAGAGGGCCAAAACAGGAACTTTCAACTCACGGGCAATGTTTTTAAGAGCCTGGGAAATCTCGGATACTTCTTGTACTCGATTCTCCAAATTTCGTCCGTGCACTAATTGTAAATAATCAACGATAATTAGGTCTACACCGTGCTCCATCTGAAGCCGCCGGGCTTTAGTCCGCATTTCCATAATACTGATACCAGGAGTATCGTCGATAAAAATGGGCGCTTCGGCTAATTCTCCCATCGCATCCGATAATTTCTGAAAATCCTCTTCTTCTAGATTACCGGTCGTCAACCGCCAAGCATCTACGTCAGCTTCCGAGGAGAGCATCAAATCCACCAGTTGTTCCTTGGACATTTCCAGGGAAAAAATTCCAACCTTTACCTTACTCTTTACCGCCGCATTTTGAGCAATGTTCATTGCTAAGGTTGTCTTACCGACTGAAGGGCGCGCGGCCAAAATAATCAGATTTGATTCTTGCATCCCAGAAAGCTTCTTATCTAGGTCAGCAAACCCCGTCGGCACCCCCCGTAGGCCTCCTGCTTTCTTATGAAGTTCATCAAGCCTGTCAAAGCTTTCTGCTAAGGCATCTTTGATCGGCACAAAATTTTGCTTTAAATGTTCCTGGGAAATCCCGAAAAGGTTTTGCTCCGATTCATCAAGCAAATCTTTAACATCTTTGACCTCATCAAAGGATAGTTCAGTGATCTTGGCGGAAGCGCTGATCAAGCGACGCCGCGTCGCTTTGTCTTTGACAATCGAAGCGTAATGTTCGATGTGGGCAGAAGTCGGAACAGTATTAACCAAAGAAGTAAGGTAACCAGAGCCTCCTACAAAATCGAATTTCTTTCGGGACTTAAGCTCATCGGTTAAAGTAACCAAATCAACAGGGAGTCTTTTTTCATAAAGAGAAATAATTGCATCATAAATTTCGGCATGTTGCTCCTTATAAAAATGTGCTGATTTGAGATGCTCGGCAACTTTGACAATCGCGTCTTGGTCGATTAGCAAAGCGCCTAAGATAGATTGTTCCGCCTCTACATTTTGCGGCGGAATCCGACTTTCTGGCATATTGCCCCCAATTAAAGTCAAATCTTAAAAATATGGCAGGTGGAAAAAATAATTAAACTTTTTCTAGCAGAACAATTTGCAGTTCTTCCGGCAATTTATCTTTTGATATTACTAATTTTGGTTGGAATTCGATATTTTCCTTCCCCATTTCCTTTAAAAAACTGCTCACTGGTTCCAATTCAAATTTCAACCCCTCTACTCCATAGTGCATCGGGACCACCATCTTCGGCTCAATTTCCGAAATTATCTTAGCCGCCGCATGGGCATTGATCGTATACTCTCCCCCAACAGGAACCAAAAGGATATCCACATTCCCTAAGCTTTCCAGTTCATCCGTTGTCAAATTTACGCCCAAATCACCAAGATGAGCCACGTTAATGCCATCAATTAAAATATTATAAAGGGTAACTTTTCCTCGCTCTGCCCCATTTTTATTATCGTGAAAAGCGCAAACTCCTTTGATAAAAACGCCTTTTATCTCATACTCCCCGGGGCCATTAACCACAAAAGGCCCACCTTCTACCGCCTCAATGAAATTATGGTCTTGGTGTCCATGAGATACTGTCACGATGTCTGCCGCTGTTTTGGGAAATTTTAGACCTGTAAAATTCGGATCAAATGGATCAGTCACCACCGTCACTGATTTATCTTTTAATTTAAACGAAGAATGCCCTAAGAAAGTAATCTCCATAAAATTTTCCTCCACGGCCTAAATTAACTAAAATCGTAAGAGGATCATAACATACACCTCTTATTATTAGCAATAAATTTTTTAGACATAAAAAGAGCCGAAAAATTTTTCGGCCCTTAATGCTTACTTCTTCTCTCTCACCTGGATCAGAAAAACTGAGAGTAGTTGGAGGAGGATCGAGTTACATCCTCCTGAATTACCGCCACACGGTCACCTGTTAAGTAGTGTTGAAGAGACGAAATCCTTGTTCTTGCTGCTTGACTCCTGTCCCCTAATCGAAGCTTGTCGTAAATCCTAGCCGCAATTTCTGCATAGAAAAGCTGTTCTTCTGAAGTCAAGGCAAGCATCCCAGAAAGCTTCAAGGCACTTTCTGCGACCGATTCCGAATCCCTCGCTTCGACCGCCATTTTGTGGGCTTCTTTGAGAGTACTTGCAGCTCGATTCATAAGATCATCCGCAAGGCTAATCAAAGCTCTAATCTTTGAAATTCGATCCGGAGACTCTTCTACTTTTTGATACACTTTCCGAAGTTCCTCTAACCAGAAAGGTTCTTCAGTTATCGTTGGTTTAGGCGTCACGGCTTTCTTTTCCTTTCTTCGTTTTTGGACGACTACTGGCTTGGGCTCTTCTGTTGAGGGAATTGGCTCCCAAATTTCAATCACCTTCAGAAAATCCACTTCGGCCAGTTGCCTAGTAAACACTCTTTTAGCTCCCCTCGCTACTTCGTAATTCCCTGATTCAGCTTGAAGTAGAATGTGCGAGAAAAGCGCTAAGGCAAGGATATGTTGCTCTATTCCTCTCGTTTTCCTAAGCAAAGAGTAGGAATCAATCAAGGGAAAAAGGTCATTTTTCAAAACCCTCTCCGCTTCAATTACTTCGCTTTCCACTACTCCGCTACTACTCACTGCCGCCATTAGTTTTTCAAAAGCTTCGTGAGCCATCGCTAAAGCGGCTACCCGAGCTTGATCAAACGTAAGATCTCTTGGGTACATAAAAGTCTTTCTCCTTTCTATAATCTTGATTCAAAAATAACAAAAAACAGCATTCTTGATTACAAACAAACTTTAACTTAAACGCTTGTTTCTGATATAATATATCCAGGAAGAATTAAAATATGTCTAAAATTATTGAAGCAAAAACTCCTAAAGGTTTTCGTGATTTCCTCCCTTCCCAACAAAGGCAGAGGAATTTCGTCGTGGAAAAGTTAAAAAAAGTCTTCGAATCTTTCGGTTTTGAACCTCTAGAAACACCGGCTATTGAATATGCGGAAACCCTAGAAGGTAAATATGGAGAAGACGAAAAACTGATTTATAAATTTGAAGATCGAGGAGGCCGAATGGTCGCCCTCCGATATGATCAAACAGTTCCCCTAGCCCGAGTAGTCGCCCAGTATCGTAACCTTCCTAAACCTTTCAAACGTTACCAAATCCAACCAGCTTGGAGAGGAGAAAATCCCCAAAAAGGCCGTTTCAGAGAATTTCTTCAATGTGATTTCGACACCGTCGGTTCCGACTCCCCTTTGGCGGATGCTGAAACAATTACCGTAGTAATCACCGCAATGAAAATGTTAGGTTTTAAAAATTTCAAAGTTCTAATCAGCAATCGAAAACTTTTGACGCGATTAATGAAAGAATCAGGAGTGCCGGAAGATAAGATTATCTCAGCTATTACCGCGGTTGACAAATTAAGCAAAATTGGCTCCAAAAAGGTTACGGGAGAACTTGTCGAGAGGGGAATTCCAAAAGAAACCGCAGTTAAGGTTCTGACTACGTTTTCGAACGCCAAACCAAGCGAAGAATTAATGAAAGTCTTTGAGTACCTAAGCCTTGCCAATCTCCAGGATTATTTCTCTTTCGAACCTTCCCTGGCGCGTGGGCTTAATTACTATACCGGCACTATTTTTGAATTAAAAGTTGATGGTTATGAAGCGGGAAGCCTCGGTGGAGGCGGACGGTATGATAATTTGATTGGCCTATTTACAGGCCAAAACCAGCCAGCTGTTGGCTTTTCGTTTGGCTTTGATCGGCTCTTGGAAGCTCTGGACCAATTTAATTTACTCCCTTCAATTCAAGGAAGCGCAAGAGTACTTATAACAATTTTTAATGAAGCTTTGCTACCAAAGTCGCTCGAAGTTTCCTCTCTTTTACGCGAGAGTGGTGTTAATAACGAAATTTATCTTGATTATAAAGTAAAATTAGAAAAACAGCTTAAATACGCGGATAATAAAAATATACCTTATGTAGTCATAATCGGTCCTGAAGAAGCAGAAAAAAATGAGGTAACGCTTAAAAACCTTCTTACTAAAGAGCAGAAAAGAATTGCAGTGGATCAATTAAAAAACTTTATCCGCTAATAATCTATTACATGAAAAAATCGAGACTCGCCATAGCTGCCCTAGTCATTACCTCCATTGTTTGGGGTATTACCATTATCGTGTTAAAGCTAGTTTTGAAGGAAGTTCCTCCTTTTAGTCTAGCTTTTCTTCGATTTAGTTTAGCCTCCTTAATGATTTCTCCTATTTTTATTTTTGATGGAGTTCATCATCCCCTCCACCTTAAAGATACCCCTAAACTATTCCTTTTAGGGTTAGTAGGAGTCACGATCCATCTAAGTCTAATCTTTTTTGGAGTAAAAAACACGACGGCCACTAATGCCGCAATAATCACCGCGCTCACTCCCTTAGGAGTCGCCACTGCTGCCAGTTCTTTTTTAAAAGAAACAAACTCCCCCAATTACTATTCCGGTTCTCTAATTGCTTTACTGGGTATATTAGCTATTTTCGGCGCAGAACCTTTATTTAATAGCGCTAACTTTTCTCCTATTCATCATCTTGGTAATCTCCTGATTCTAGGCTCTGTACTAACTTGGTCCATTTTCAATATCGGGTCGAAAGAATTATTTAAAAAATATAATTCCTTTACTATCACCGCTTTTTTGTTTTTAACTGGAATGGTTACTTTTGCTCCCTTAGCCTTTCTCGAATATCAGGCTAACCCTACTTGGACTAGCCATGTTTCCGATCAATCCATTTTGGGAATAATTTTCTTAGCTTTGTTCTCTTCTGTTGTTGCTTATCTTCTTTATGAGTGGGGGCTAGAACACGTCAGAACAAGCACGGCGGGTTTAATAAACTACCTCACTCCTGTAGTCACTATTATTTCTGCGGTTTTCATATTAGGAGAAACCATCACACTCCCTTTCTTACTAGGATCAATATTAATTATGTGTGGGCTAACTCTTGCCATACGACCATCCTCAAATCATATTCACCACAGCCACAAGGTCTGAACTTTTTGTCTCTTTATCAAAAGAGGCGTATTTACTCACGGATAAATCACACTTTAGGGGATTCGTTGACTCACGAATAAATCTTACCGAACAGGAGTTGGTTTTAAACGTTTAAGAATGGCATCAACTTGTCTTTTAAGTGAGACAAGATC
>JAMCZT010000026.1 GCA_023485445.1 Patescibacteria group bacterium | reverse complement strand
TAATTGCCCTAAACAAAACGGAAGGGTAGAGAGGTTTCACCAAACAGTGGAATACGAGTATCTCCACTATCAGGATCTGTATCCCGATATTGAGTTGTTAAGAGGATACTGTATGGCCTTTAACCACAAGTACAACTACAGGAGATTTCATCAATCTCTAGGCTATCAAACACCGGTAGAATATGTTAAAAGTAATGTAGTAACTAAGGAGCAAGTGTTACGTCATGTATAGGTCCTGCACACTCACTTGACAGGAAATAATAATTCGTTGTATAAAAAAACAGTCCCTGCCGAAAGCAGGTTTTTTATGTGGAATTATAATAATGAATAACTATTCAACGAAAAATATCTCCACCAATTTAATATCTGAAATTACCGAAGCTCTTTCTAACCTTGATTATGGAAGCCTGGAAATCTATGTCTCAAACGGCGAGGTAACCCAAATCTCAAAAAGGGTCATCCGAAAGACAAAAGAGTTCAACAGTCAAGGTTAATAAAAGACCAGGGTCTTGACACGAACTTATAAACCGACTATACCTATTATTAGAGGGTAACTTATAGTTCTCTTTTAGCAATTGAAATAGCCTTAACTTTGCTGGCCGCTAACGGAAGCACTTTCGCATATAAAGCGAAAGTGCTTTTTATGTTGCCAGAAAATTTTTTGAAATCATCTCTCTAATTGAATTGATTTCTAACGAAAGGGGGTGAAAAAAATGAAAAAAATCATTATGAGTCTTGCTTCCATCGCCACGGTCGCCTCAATGGCTGTCGGCTCCACGGGTGCTTACTTCTCTTCTGAAATCTCAACCGAAGGCAGTACTTTCTCTACCGGAACTTTAACCCTTAGTGTAAACGGTGGTGAGGAAAGGGATGAAGTGTCTCTCGGAGGGAGTAATCTCGCACCTGGGCAGCCCCTTCCTGAATATACCTTTGATGTCGCTAACACAGGTTCGCTTGACGCTAACCACCTTGATTTGCGAGTTAGTCTGTCAGGTGATACAGAATTAGCCAAATACATCGTTTTCTCAGGGAACACCAATGGACTTCGTTTTGGATCAGATAAAGCTGCAAACAAATCAGTCCGATTAGACGTTCCTGGCTGGACTGCTGGAGACGACGAGTACGGAGTTTTCAACGGCAATGACGGAAGCTACATCACCGGCCCAAACGCCGTCGCTCCAAGACCAACTGGTACTGGCAACGGTATGGACCGCACGGATAATGATGGTAAGGTCACTTTAAGTGATTTAGCCGCAGGAAAGGTCAGGATAACTCCAGGTACGGTTAGTGACGGAATCAGAGCAGGTAGTTCGGCAACTTTGTGGATCAACGCTAAAATGGATCCTTCCATGCCGGATTCTATGCAGGGCAAAACGGTGAATGTCACCTTTACCTGGACGCTCCATCAAGACGCTTCACAATATTAATTTTGAAGCTTTTTAGTCCCGATATCGCTGATATCGGGACAATAAAGGCTTTAAAAAGATGACTAAAATTTTTAACAAAAACAATCTGAAGAAAATTAGTCGCGTATTGTCTTACGCTCCTTTTGCCGTGGTAATTATTTTTTCTCTCTTTATCCTTTCTTCAAAACTTGCTATTCCCGGCGGTTACAAATTTTTCACCGTTATGTCCGGCAGCATGGAACCACAAATAAAAACCGGAAGCATGGTGGTCGATAAAGAGGAAGGCAGCTATCGAACCGGAGACGTAGTTACTTTCAAAATTAGAGGAGGCAAGGACACCGTCACCCATCGGGTCGTTGAAACAAGTAGCGAAAGAACTAGCTACGAAGTCAAAGGAGACGCGAACAACGCGCCCGACTCTGAACCAGTTATAAAATCGAACGTGATTGGTAAAGTTATCCTTTCCATCCCTTACTTAGGTTACTTGATCGCCTTTGCCCGCACCATGCCGGGACTGATTATCTTTGTCGTCATTCCCACCACTATTATCATTTATACCGAACTTATCAAAATCAAAAACGAAGCCGTTCGGCTAATCGCGGAAGGCAAAAAGAGAAAACTAACGACTAAAGAAAAAATAGAAGAAAAGATTGGCGAAGAAATAATGGTCGTGGAAGCGGAAGTTCAAGAGGCTTTTGGAAAAAAGAAAGCTCGAGGAAAAGTAAAATGAAAGGAAGTTTTCTTAAGTTACTGGCTTTATTTTTAATTTTGTCCCCTCTAAGTGCAGAAAAAACATATGCTTATTTCCAAAGCCAAAGAGAAATTGGGGATAATACTCTTTCTACAGGCTGCTGGGCGACTCCTGCTACCCCTTCCCTAGCCTACCCAGCTAACAATACCTACGCCGGAGCTGGTTCGGCTTGGGATCTTTCGCCTCACATGGATTGGACTGATTCGATCAGCACTTGCCCTCTCGCCACAATTTCTTATCAATACGAATCTTACCTAGACGGTAGCCTTTCTATCTTGGCTTACCAATCTGGATGGTTGGCCGACTCAAGAATCTCTGCCCCAGGCACCCCCAATGGAAGCTACTATTGGCGAGTCCGGGCAAAAGATCAGTTTGGTCATACCAGTCCATTTAGTGACCCGTGGTTATTAGTCGTCGACCGAACTGCCCCCGTGATCTCCAATATTTCAGTCATAAGCATTTCCACAAATTCTGCCAGCATTAACTGGAAAACAAATGAGCCTTCAACCTCCCAAGTGGGTTACGGAGTTACTTCCGCTTACGGACTTTCAACCGTACGCGATACCACTCTTACCGTTTCCCATACCGTTTCGGTTTTTGGCTTAAATCCTTCCACTGCTTATCATTTCCAGATGAGATCAAAAGACCAAGCGGAAAACGGAGCAGTCTCTGGTGATAATACTTTTACCACTCTTTCTACTCTCACTGATTATGGTGATGTTGTCATAAATGAAATTATGTGGATGGGATCAAAAACAAGCCCTTACGACGAATGGATCGAGCTTCGAAACATGACTTCCAGCGATATCAGCTTAAATGAATGGCAACTGGAAAAATCAAGCGGCGAAAGGATATTTAACCTTTCTGGAACCATTTCCGCTAACGGATATTTTTTGATTAGCCGCTACGCTCCAGACAATGAGAAATCTGCGATAAATGATGAAATCTTCGCCGATCAAATCCTAAACCATTTAAACCTCAAAGATAGCGGGGAACAAATAACTCTCAGAAATAACGGTAGTTCATTAGTCGACCAAACTCCCTACGGGCATTGGACGGCAGGAGAAAATGGGTCAAAAAAGAAATCAATGGAGCGCAACAACGTCCCAGGAGAGGGAACTTTGGAGGATAATTGGCATACTTGCCTCGATGAAGCTTGCAACGACGAGACGTATTGGGACTTCGAAGAATCGAACTACGGCACTCCTCGTTCAGCCAATCATTCAAAAAACGACCCCACCACTTTTGAACCAAAGCAGACATCATTTTTAGAACCCCTCCCAGGTGCAACATTTGATGCCACCATCAAATGGGCTCCAGAACCAGAAACCGAAACTCTCAATTTACCTAATAAGGTAATGGCCACGGAATTATCCTCTCCAGAACCACCCAACCAGGATTCTTTAGAGTTAGAAAACGTTTTCGAATCAGCAAAAGCTTCGCCATCGGCTATAGTTGAAAGGATCACCCCAGCGCCAATTTCTTTGCCCGAAACGCCAATCGAATCAAAAATAAATTACGAACAAACTGCCTTGGCCACACCGTTTGCTGAAAGCACTGGGTCTGCTACTGTGCTAGTGGAACAGTTAGAAAGAAAAACGGAATGAAAAAACTAATTTTACTTATTATTATTTTTGCGTTTTTTACTATTTTTACTAAAGAAGCTTTCGCCATGACTGCTGCTTCAGGCGACCTTCAAGTCACTTACGATAGCCCTCTTTTTCCCCCTTCAATCATCTGGTACCCCGGCCTGTCGGTAACCAAGTCCTTTACCGTCAAAAACCTAGGCTCTTCTTCACAGGAAGTTTTTTTACAGGGAATTAACCTTTCCCAAACCGGAAACTCTGCTTCAATTTATGATCTTAAGGTCATGGAAGGAGCTGACGCCAAATACGGTGTAAAAAATGAAAAGACATTGGAAAATTTTTGGAGTGAGGGAAAAGTTAGTCTCTCCACACTGAGGGGCGGCTTTTCAAAGACCTTTGAAATCACCACCACGATGGCCGATTCCGCAAATAATTCCTTTCAAGGAGCGTCACTAAAATTTGACCTTAAGGTAGGATTCACTAACACTAACCAAGCAGTTATTCCAACATCATCCTCTTCAGTAGTGTTAGTAGGAACTGGTGGGACGGAGGCAACAAGCGGGGCGGTGTTAGGATCGGAAGATTCGAATCAAAACAAGGGTAATAATCCAGGGGAAAATTCTGCTTCTGGTTCGGCCTCGCCTTCTTCCCAACCCGAGACGCTCGGCGTTTCGACATCGTCTACCACTCCTGAGGGCAATACCGATTCTGGAAAATCCAATGGCTCTCCAAGCTGGCTTTGGCTAGTTTTAGCTGCTGGAGGTGGTCTGGGAATAATTATCCTCAAAAAAAGGCTTTCAAACAACTAAAAATTACTTTTCTATTTTCTCAATCCTTTTTGCCAATAAAAAAAGGAAAGTGGCTGTTGTAGCAGAAAGCAAGCAATATAAACAAATCGCCTGGATGATAAAAAGCTGGAGATAAACTAACCAGGCGGAGAATAGCAGTCCGGCGGTGGTAAAGGCAATCAACAAATCTGTAAACCTCTGCTTTTTTGTTTGGCAAAAAATCAAGAAAACGACAAAGATAGTGATGTAGTAGATTAGACCAAGTAAAGAAACAGGAACATTTCCAATCGTCGCGTAAGGGCTCGTCAAAACTTTCTCGCATCCCGAAACCGTGCAAGCCGGCGCCTCACCAGAATAATACTTTGTGGTTAAATAAGAAGCATCAATTATGCCTATTAAGTTTGTAGCCAAAAATATTGGTTTGTTAAATTTATTAATTCTTGAAACTATAGATACCCATTTCATTTGAAATCACCCTATTCAAAATTATATCATCAATTGTTCAATAGTAGCTTATTTGTTTTCTAAAATCCTTTCCTTTGGTAATGTGCCCTAAAAGGGTCCAAAGCATAAATAATTGAAAAAGGAGAGGTTCATGGTTGCGCAAAGGAAGGTCATGGAAGAACTTGACGAACGGTTAGCCAAATATCACGAGGAAAAAGAATCCATTGCCCGAGAAATCACAAGATATGAAGGCTTGAAAGAAATCCTCTCGGTGAAAAGTCAAACCATAGAAAGAGCGAGGGAGCTAGACTGGCCGGAAGTGGCCGAGATTTTCGAGCGCGCCTTCGATGAAGTCGGTAAACTTATCAGGACAAGGACGTTCGAGGAGGAAAAGCCCAAAAAAAGAAGAGGCGGACGGCCGAAAAAAGTGGCTTCCATCGAAGCCACAACAACAAAGAGTAGTTAACATTAGCAAAGCCCCACATTTGGCCTGTGAAGAGCTGACCCTTTAACCTTCGCAGGCCTTTCTTTGTTAAGTTCTTACCGAAATTCTTTATATTTCTTTCGAAACTCGCTCTCGATCAATTTCGCAAATTCGGCAATCGCCGGATCCACCTCCGAACCTTTTACGTTATAACTTAAAGCAAACTCTAAATGTTTCGGAAAAAGTTCTCCGTCCGTATACTCCAAAACTTGGATCCCCGCTTCCAACCTATCCAGCGCTTTGACTACTTTGGATTCGAAGCTAATTTGTTCCTCAAATTCCAACCACAAACCCAATAATTCGTCACCTTTTTCAGCCGGCAAGTGCCCAAAAACTTTTTTTGCGGCTTGTTTTTCGCTGAGGTGTCTTGACTTCTGCACCTCTTCATTAAAGGCGTGTGATTTCTGGCCGGTTCCATCTTTACCTAAAGGACTCTCGTCTCCGGCGATAATCTCCGGCAAGTCATGAATCAGTGCCATCATCAAGGCTTTTTCAGAATCAAACTTTTGGGATAACTTTTGTGAAAACAGTACAACTAATAAGGCTAGTCGCCAGCAGTGATCTGCCACCGATTCATACCTATCCACAAAAGGGTAATCACGCCAGTAGTATTGGTCCTTAAATCTTTCTATCTTTTTCAGTTTTCCAACAAGATTCGTAAAGGCAAAAAACTTAACAAGAGTTTCATTCATAATTCTAAACCACCCCAGACTCAACTAAAACTTGATAATGCTTCGGGCTGTAGCGGGATAAAAATTCAACTACCTTTCCTCCCACTGAAGGAATTTCAAACCCATTTTCTTTGGCAAAATCCATTATTTCTTCCGCCGCTTTCTCCATTTGCGAATCATCTTCCACCATCAGCTCAATTTCGACTACTTTGTAGCCAAAATCCATTACGTCTAAATCAATTCCAAAATTCCCTTGTTTATATTTTTTTCTATTGGTCATAATAGTTGAAAAAGGAAAATAGCCTTGCGCCCTTAAATCTTGTTCCAGTGTCTGCCTCCCCGTAATCCCAAGTTCCTTCCTAATCTCTTCGTCTGTTTCAAACTCCCGGTACCGGTCTAAAATTCTTTCGTGCGCGCTTTTTCCTTCATTTAAAGGGACTTTTAGTTCGAATCTTCCATCTCGAGTCCTTAACCAAAGATCGTTTCTAGTCAAGTCATAATTTTCATTATCATAGTAAGCATCGGTAAAAGTCTTTTCACCCAGGAAAGATGCCCCTTGAATTAATTTTTCCGTTTCTGTTTCCGTTAAGAGAAGCTTCTTTTCTACTTCAATCATAAAGAAAGTGTAGCCTATTAGGTAGATAATGTAAATAATTTTGGGATCGTATTTGTCTTTAGCCTCAAAATTCGGTATAATGGAGTGTACTGTCGTCAGGCTATCAATTACTGTCATTCTAGAGCGAATCCGGCTTTGCCGGTGAAGCGATAGAATCTCTTTTGTAGATCCTGTCGAATTTTTTTAAGCAGTATTGCGGGATCGTCTAGCGGTAGGACACATGCCCCTGGAGCATGTTACCTAGGTTCGAATCCTAGTCCCGCAGCCAATGACTTTCGAACCATATTTTATCTTGTTATATCAATATATTTTACCATTATTTAACCTATCATCCAACCCTATAATTGATAATTTTGTTAATCAATGATATAATTTGTCACAAATTCAGTATCTGAAAACGAAGGGAGAAAGAAAAATGCCGAAAGAATTACTGGCGCCTATTGTAGCTTTGGCAGTTGTCGCAACGGGACTGGAAATCTGGGATCCATTCCTAAAATTCCTCAGAAAAAACCAAGGTAAAAGTCTGCACCTGACGACGTTTGAATGGGAGATCCGTTTGGACAGAGGAGAATACTTAAGCGTGATATCCGAGTCTTTATTTCTCGCTGCAGGATTCAACATTATTTTAGCAACCACATTTCTTATCGTACCTGTGATTGCAGCTTCAGCCTTGGTAACAAAAACAGGAAATCCAATCTTTGCAGGACTATCACTGCTAATACCTGTAGCATTAGGGATTTTCCTCTTTCGTCCACGTAAACGAACGGTTAGCTTTCTAAAAGCGCCTGACGTGAAAGCTCTTCTGGTGTACAAGGGGATTCAAGCAATACCCAAGATCTATCTTTGGTACTTGTCATTTATTATCGCAGGCATTCTTCATTAACTGAGAAAGGAAAAAGGCTGAATCAACCGCCAAAGTGAAAACTGAGGCGGTTTTTCTTTTTCTCAAACAGTAATAAGTAACATGGTGGGGTAAATTTCCCAACCAAAGGTTCTAAACGTGTTGGCTAAAGCTAGCCAAGTCGGGCATCATAGGTGACCGAAGTGTCTAAAAAGATTGACTGGCCTCGCTAAATTCCCACTTTTATCTTCTGAAATTCGAACCGCGAGAAACTTTTATTTTTTCGGAAAACGAAGCTAGAGTGAGAAAGTTAATTTGCCTAGGCTAAATAACGTCCTCCGTGGGCTAAAGTCCATAGTTTCCGTCTTTCTGTCCTGATTCTTACTGTATCCCTGGCTTAAAAGCCTGGTTTAGTAGGACAAAATAAAATCTCATTTTTCAAATCATTCTATGATTATTAGCGTGAATTAAAATACTAAGTAGGACTGAATTGATTGATTTAAGGGCTTTGCCCCGATTTTCCCTTGTTTAAACTCCTGAATTTGTTGAGCTACTTTCCTGAAGATTCTTCTCCTGGTTTTCGCTCTTAAAACTTGATAGTTGAGCAAAGCGACGTAACCCACAAAGTCAATGCCCTGATTAATCTTGCTTAGAGTTATTTTGTTTGGTGGAGGCTTAACTTGAGTTCATCAGCGAGGAAACGTTCCAACCCACCAAGGGCTTGAATTAAGAACTCTTTATCCTGATGCAAGAGAATAAAATCATCGGCATAGCGCAAATAATATTTGGCTTTTAATCTGTGCTTCACAAACTGATCTAGCTGATTGAGATAAACATTGGCAAAGAGCTGACTGGTCAAATTACCGATTGGAATTCCTTTGCCCTCAGTAACCTTGAAAGATAAGGCTCTGACTTTTTGGGAAACAGAAAAATTCGGTGGCCCTAACCCGTAGGTTAGAATTCATTAACCTAGTATCTAGCGAAATTGTACAAAAAATTTAGAGAAAAGAAAACCCGCCTTAAGTATTTCTACAAAAGGCGGGCCTGTTCCCCAAAGCTTTACGCAAAGGGGAACGAAACCAAGGAACAAGAACCTAGAAGAACCAAGTTTTCAAGGATCTAGTTCCTTAACCGACGGAAACCCACAGCGGAACCCCAGTACTCATCCGGATAGCCAATCCAGCGGCAGGAGAACTTAAGTCTGTCGTGGAAGCGGAAGCGCAGGCAGTAGCCGCCGAACTGGGACCGGCCATCAGGATCGTACTCATCCCCCGGAAAGTCAATGTTCAGAAGGCCGTTCCTGCCGAGGCGAACGTGATCGACCAGTAAGATGCTGCCGCCAATAAAGGCTGGCCAAGCCCAGCGATCTTTGTTCACTTTGGCTGTGTCTTCCCGACAGTTACGAACACTGTAACCAGCATAGCAACCACCAAGCGAGCCAATCTCAGGCACGTAGTCGCCTTTGGTTTGAGAGTCAATCCACTCTAGATATTGCCGCGTAGTTGACTCCAGGCGAACGTGTTTTTCAGTGAGGGCACCCTTTCGATAGTCGCAAAAGCCCTCACCGTAGATTTCAGCCAGCCGGTTGAGCAGCCATTCCAGACAGGGGCCATAACCTTTGCCGTAGGGGTCCTTGACTCCGATGACCTGTCCAAAACGATCGAGTCGAGGTCGCCAGTACACACGCTGATCGCACCAGGACGGAATCACCAAACCGCTTTCCAGTTCAAGGATGCAAGAAGCATCCAGATCCGGATAAGCCTTTTGGTATCCTTCCGCCCACTGTTCTGGAGTCAGAACCGGCCAAGGATTAGGATAGGACCGGGTCGGCTTGACCTTTTCGTTAGCGTAAGGGTTGGACAAGCTCTCGACGGTTAACGCCCCAGAAGATAAGATTCGTTCGATCTGCTGTGCTTCAGGGGAGTTCCTGGACAAGCGAACTAGTTCAGCAACTCGTTCATTGTACCACCTTGGGTCCTGATGATAGCCAACTTGGCCTAACTCTTTCGGGAGTCTATCTCCCAGTGCTTTGATCATCTCCCAGATCTGCCCGGGAGTCGCCTGTGTTTTTCCCACAGTAACCTCTCCTTAATTTTTTTTACTTCTGCTAGAAGCAGAGCAACTTCATTATTCCAAAAATCAGCTTGAAAGTCAACTCTATAGGCTACAGACCCAGTGGATCTGGAAGCTAGGGAGAGAATAGCGGTTTGCAGCCAGCGGGAAAAACTCTTCGATTCCGCTGTCCGAAGGATGGTTGGTTTATGCCAATACCATCAATGACGGATTAAGATGGTTCCATCCAGGGGAGAAGGGAGAGGTGTACTTCGAAAAGGATACCTTGGTAGCGTATCGTCTCAACTAGTGGTCTAACCTCACGTCCCGAGTTGCTAATTTTCGGGTATTCTTAACCTGTTGGCACAAGACGTAGTGAAAATTGCAAGTAACAGCAAGGATTTTCGAACATTTCGGGATGGGAAAATCTGTAGCAAAATTCCCCTACAACAGAGTCTAACTTGTCAACCGTAACATGATGATACATTCTTCTAATGAATGTTTTCAAGACTCCAAAGATTCCTTCAATCTCAGAAGTTAATTCAAATTCAAACTTCTTATGAATATCTCTTTGGTGATTAACTGGCCACCACTGATCAATTCCTTTGTAGATACTTGAACCATCGGTATTTAAGGTAGTTTTTGGTTTAACGTATGTTTGAAGAAAGAACCAAGCATGTTCTCTAGAGGGTTGAGCGTGCGGTAGAATCTCATAGGCTAGTTTCTTACTGCCAATCTCTTTTCCCATCAGTAAGGCTCTTCCTTTCTTACCCCCAAAGTACGCCTCGTCTAATTGAACTACTTTTTCTAATACTTCCTGATCCACAGGTAAATGTTCTCTAAAAGTCTCAAACCAATGTCTGATGGTTGGTTCAGAGAGGTTAGTTAAGGATACTGTTTGTCTGACCGGAATTTGGGTCGTCCAACACCATAAAACGAGCCAGAACTGTTGCAAGGGAAGTTTAAGGTTAGATAACCAGGTGTGAGAAAGAAGAGAGAAACGAACCCGGCATTTTCGGCAACGGTAACGATCTTGGCAGGCATAAACTCTGCTTGATTTACAAACCGGACAGTAAACATTCTTTCCGAAGACAGTCCTTCGAAGATACTTTTTAATTTAGGCTTCTGAGGGAATTTGATTAAATTTATACATAACCATATTATCTACTCCTAATGGTTATGTGCCAACTTCTTTTGATTACCCTCAACTTCTGGATTGACAAAAAACGGAAATAGTTATCTCCTCAACCCGCAGGGATATGATTCATCGCGAATCCCTGCGGGTCTTTTTTTGCTTTAGAAAATTTTAAATATTTTATATCACTAATATAATGTTTATTTATAACAATATTGTTGACAAGTAACTAAATGTCTGCTATAATGTGCACAACCTGCCCGCCCTCAAGTGAGCAGATTTCTTGAATAAAAAGGAGAACTAATGAAAGCTGAGAGACTCATCAACACTATTGCGATGCTTATGATATTGGGAGCGTTAGCACTCGCCGTCTGGATTCCAAGTAATGCATGGGCGGAAAACGCCGTACCAGAACAAAAGCCCTTCATCACGCCCATCCCCCCGATTTCACTGTGCGGTTACCAGGAGGAACAGACAGGATCAATGCTAGTTGTAACCTTCGATTGTGCAGGCGCTGATTTTGTCAGAACTTATTCTTGGTATATAAGAAAGCATCCAGGTGTGGATCCGGTCGCGATAGCTCCCCAAGTAAGAAACGGAGACACGGTCTCAAACATTGCGATCTTCAAAAATTCAAACACAATCATTTGGCAAACTGGAAATAAGTAAAAACACCACGCCCGCAAAGATTTTTAAATCCTCGCGGGCGTTTTTGCTAAAATTTATAACCAAACTCAGTCTTTATGCCAAGGCAAGCGAGCTTTCGGATCGCTCCAAAAGGAAGCAAGCCAAACTGCGCAGAAGAAACCTCCAACCAAAAATGCCCAAAGGTTCATCCCACTAAGATCAGCTCCCCAAGGCCAAACGAAACCACCTGTTCCCATCGCCAGCCCCAAGACAAATAAACCGACTATAACGTTAATAAAAGACCAAACAACGTTTAAGACTGGGGACGAAACACGCTTAAAAGGAGTCATGTGTTCTTGGCCAGTGATGCCTTTGACCAAATGAGGAACGGAATTCCAAAAGAAGAACCCCGCAAAAAAGTACCAAAGTAAAGCCACTTTTTCTTCACCTCCCTTCGATTTCAAAGACCCTTATTTAGAAGGTAAAAGACCAAGACAGCAATCAATCGTTAACTTGGTTTATCTTAACACGGACTTTAAAGAATAACAATACTTAAAAAAGGAGGGGACCTCCTACATCTAAGTCCCCTCATACCTGTTTATACGTACTTAACTTCAGAACGGGCAAGAACGATCCTTCTTTTCCGCCAAACCGGTTTTTTCTGGTCCTCTCGAAGCAGATTTCGGAAATAGTTAAATTCCAGAGGACAAGCTTCATCTTTTCCCATTGATCTCAAAGCCGCAACCACCGCTTCAAGAGAAATGGCATACCCCAAGCTGGATTTTAGACCCAAGCTGACAAAATCATCTCGCCTTTCACCAGATAACTCTTCTGCCTCGATCGTTAATCCGCTTAGGAGTTTCAACGCCCCGCTTGGGATGGGCAATCTCGGTAACTGGACCTCCACTAGTACCATCATCTTTGATCTCCTTTCTTTTTGTATTACTGATCTTTTTAATCAACTATACTAGAAACTGATTTTATCTCTTCAAAAAGCAGGCCAAACTCTGTGTAACCGGCTTTCTCGTTAAAATGTCCCGCCCCTTTGACTATTGTTAAGTCAACGCCTAAATTACCGGCTAATTCTTGAGCTCTTTCTAACCGAACATATGGATCATTATCTGAGTGAAAAACATAAAATTTCTGACAATTTTGTTTAATTTTAGGCCAGTTAAAATCCTTTTCAACAAAGGTTTTAAGTATTTCGTCAAACTGGTTGTGTGGTAAACTAGAAAACCCAGCGACAAAAAAAGCCGCCTTGATAATCCTGTCGTTTTTTTCAATGACATTCAACAAAAACGGCACTCCCAAGTTGTGCCCAACAACAATTGCCTCTTCATCCAAAAAAGGAAGGCAGTCTTCAAAAACTTTTAGCCAGTTTTCCAAAGTTTGGTTTTCCGGTGTCGGAAAAGCCGGAACGAAAACACGGCAACCAGATTTCTCTAATGAGGCTTTCAACCAAGGAAACCAATTTTCTTCCGGGTACCCATAGGCACCGTGAACAATAATTACGTTAGTCATATATTCATTTAAAGTTTCTCAGAAATCAGTTTTTTTAGGCTTTCGTGGCTAACTTTATACTGATCGCTAAGAAATTCTTCTTTGGTTACCCAACGAAATTCGGTAATATTTTCTTCGGGAATGGGATTCTTAGTTATGTCGACCTTATCGTGCCTAGGTTTACAAATAAAAGTCGTACAAACAACTTGGTTCTCGTCTATTTTTCGGAAAAACCACCAAAAACCAACTGGTTTAACGACTGCCACGTTCAAGCCAGCTTCTTCTTCCACCTCTCGAAGCAACGTCTCATACGGGGACTCCCCATAATCCACTCGTCCTCCAGGAAGATCCCAGAAAACAAGTTCGCCAACTGTTTGCTTGATAACAAGAAATTTATCTTTATCTAAAATTATGGCCTTTACGGCGGCGAAAACCATGCTCATATTATTTTAAGTCTATTACTAACAATCTATTTCCTGCAAACCAAAATTTTTTTGAGTTGAAACATTCTTTAGGGCTTAATATACACCAATCATGATTTTCATTAACGATTTCCAATCGAGCGTCTTTAATACCTCTTTAAAGAATTTTCCTGGGCAAATGATAAATATAAGTTGCGCTGGCAAAACAGAGAAAGGACATAATTAGAAATAAAGCAGTGAAACCAAGGTTTGTTACAATAAATCCACCTCCTAATGCCCCGATAGCAACTGAAAAATAATTGGCTGACTCCCAGGCTCCCCATTCTTTACCGGTTTTACCTTTATCAAGATGTTTTGAATAAGTGGCATCAAAAGCGGGGGCATAGATGGCCTCACCAAACCCAACCAACACTTGAACCGTCAGCAAGAACCAAACTGAGTTAACCAACGTATAAAGTAGGAAGCCAATCCCAACGGTTAAATAACCGAAAACGACAACTAACTCTTTTTCCTTTATCTTATCCGTGTAAGTCCCCGCCAACAAAACTGTAACCCCCGCCGCCAAAGCAAATATTCCGCCCGCAAAGCTAGCATCCAATAAATCCCCACCAATTTTTTCTATGAAAAGAGCGGAAATCGGACCGAGCATCGCCCCAGCCACTAAAATTGTGGCATTAGAAAGAAGAAGAATCCGAAGGGGGCGGTTAAAGAATTGATATTTTCCCAAAACAATACTGGAAAGATACTTCATATATTTAAAAATATTTCTGGCGGACAGGAAAGATTATTTCTAGTGACCAATTTTTTCATCCATAATTTGATACAGCCAATTGAAAGGATTAGAATTTCTGATTTCTATGGAAAGTTTTTTTGCTGATTCTGTTTTTAACTTTTTCTCCATAAAGTCCTGCCACTTTTTTCGGTTAATGGGGTCTTCAAAAAAGTACTCTTGTTCCAAAACCATCTGGTCAAGACTATCGGCATCTTTAGCGACAATTGATTCGGCGCTCTTTCTTTCTTCATATTCACGCAAAAGCTCTAGTATTTCTTCGCCAATCGGCAAGCCGGATAACTGATCCTCCCTTGCCCCTTCTTCGTCTAGCTTTACGTATTGTTTATTAATAGTATTTGCATCACCGGTTCTGGCTTCCACCAAATCATGAAAAAGGCCCATTTTCAGGGCTTTATTCTGGTCACACTTTTCTAGCCCAGCTAAAATCATGGCGATAATCCCCACGCGAAAACTGTGGTCTGAAATGTTATCGTTAACCGCCGCGATCATCTGACGATGCGAACGAGTCAATCGCCTTAAAGAAGCCATTTCAAAGAAGAAGCTGACAATTTTTTCTTTATTCATGCTTTAACTTTACTAGAAAAAAATACCTTTCGCAACCTTGACTTCATCCCTTGGTTGTTTCATAATAAAAGAAGCGATTGGCCACGTACCACAAACTCAGCGTTGCATAATTGATGCCAAATCAGCTTGTAGTTGATTTGGGGTCAATCCAGATACTAATCATGTTAGTGTCTGAAGGGGAGAGGTCTTGGGCCCGGGCCAAATACCGAGAGTCTCGCTTTAGATGCGTCTTCTCTCGGCAATAGGTTTAATAGGAGGGAGTTTTCGGCAACGAAAGGTTTGATTCTTCCTGCGTGGTTTTTAGTCGCCTAAAGAGGTGTCAGAATGCTTGTTCTTTAAGCTCTGATGCCTCTTTCTCTTTTAATGTAGGCTTCAGAAAAATAAACCCGCTAAGTGGTTAGCGGGTTATTCGAATTCGAACTGCTTCCGCTGTCTTTAATTTCCATAAAGAAGCCAGTTGCTGATTTAATAATTCAAGGACATCCTCCCCCAAATCCTTTAAGTGCTTAGACTTGAAATCCTCTACTTCTTTGTATTGTTGATCAATTGACTTTCCACTCGTTTGAAGAATACGCATCCAAGTGCAAACATACGAGCGGGTTAGCTGAACTTTCGTGTTGTCAACGATTATCAACCGAGTATTCTCTCCTTTGACAAAATATCTGCCAATCTCTCCTTCCAATAAGGTAATTATAACAAAAAGAGCAAAAATCAGGAGAAAAGTTTGCTTTTGGAGTCATCTTTGAGGGCAGGGCAATCAGGGCAAAGCTGATAGCGATGACAAACGACAAGACGGCATTCGATGTCTTCTTCATTTAAAAGAATAAGAATTCTTTCCATATGACGAAGGAGTGACCCCTTCAAGTAAAATAAGTCTCCTTCTTTCAAGATCTTTTTTAAAACATCGGCCGCTTCCGCCACGTTGTTAACCCAAAAAACTCGGTCTTTTGCCATGTCTTTTCCGGCTTCCTCAGCAATAAACTTTGGCATTGGACCAACCGCAACTAAATAATCTGGCCGAACCTGCGCCACTTTTTTCCCGACTAAGCGGTGCGCCTTTTCCGCATCTTTTCCAATTTCACCCATTTCCCCTAAAACCACCACTTTTCTATTGGCTGCCAAATCGGCAACCGTTTCTAGTCCCGCTAAAGTCGAAGCCAAATTAGCCCGCCTGGAGTCATTCAAGAGTATAGCTCCGAGAGGCCCTTCCTCAACGCTCATCCTCCCTTCCAAAGGTGCCAATTTTCCCAAACCCCGAGCGATCACACCGAGGTTTAGGTCCTGAGTTATTCCCACAGCCGCTGCCGCTAAGGCGTTTTGGACAAAATGCCTTCCGATCAAAGGAATATGGACTTCTATCGATTCCGTACCATAGTGAAGGGCAAAACTTGTTCCTTCAAAGTCAACTTTGATTTTATCCGCCCAGACTTGGCATTTTTCTTTATCTAGGCCGTAAAAAACCACTTGCGCCTTTGTTAATTTTGCCATTTCCCTCGCGTTTTCATCGTCGTAATTAACAATTGCCCAACCGCTTTCCGGCAAGGAAGCTAAAAGTTTCCCTTTTTCTGTGATGATGTTTTCAAGCGAACCTAAATGTTCGGGGTCGGCGTGAACCGGAGTAATGCCGGTCACCACCCCGATACTTGGTTTGACCAAAGAAAGGTGGTAATCCATTTCCCCCGGCTTGTCCACCCCCATTTCTAAAACTAACTTTTCCTGATCGGATAGTTTTAATAAGGTGATTGGAAGATTGTAATTGGTGTCTAAGTTGAGGTCGGTTTGGAGAATTTTAAATTTCTCTTCGAGCACGGCCGAGATTGCGGTAGTCGTGCTGGTTTTGCCGTAACTTCCGGTCACCCCAATGATAGTAGTACCCGGGTGCATTTCCCACCAAATCTTCGCCAGTACCCGCCGAGCTTTATGAAGAGGTTGTTTTATGGAATGTAAAAATGATTGCTTGGCCATCCTACTGTTATTATATCTCGTCCGAAGCGAAATACTCAACAGATCATAAATAATATAAACTAGGTCTCATAGGAAACCAAATTCTTGTCTTTGTCCCGGTACCGCTCCAGAGCCAGCTCAATTAATTTATCAATCAGTTCTTTATAGGACATACCCTCTACTTGCCATAATTTGGGATACATGCTCATCTCAGTAAAACCAGGAATGGTATTTATCTCATTAATATATATCTCGTTTGTTTCCTTCTCTAAAAGAAAGTCAACCCGCCCCATCCCGCCGCAGTCAATTGCCTTATAAGCCATAAGAGCCATACTCCTGATTTTATTTGAGATATCTTCTGGTAAATCAGCTGGAATGACTAATTTCGAACCTCCGGGCTTGTACTTAGCTTCGTAATCGTAAAACTCTCGTAAAAGAATCACTTCTCCACAAACTGACGCTCTGGGACGATCATTCCCGAGAACTGAGACTTTAATCTCCCGGCAATTAATTCCCTGCTCAACCAAAAATTTCCGATCGTATCTACAGGCTAGATTTATTGCTTCTTTTAGTTCATCGTTTGCGTGAACTTTAGTTACACCAACAGATGAGCCGAGGTTTGCAGGTTTTACAAAAACAGGAAACTTCAGTTTCTTTTCTATTTCCAGTACTATACTTAAGGGGTCTTTTTCCCAACCCTTTCTTAAAAAAGCTAAGTTCGGGACAGTCTTTAATCCAGCGTCCGCGAAAGAACCTTTCATCACCGCTTTATCCATCCCAAGAGCAGAACCTAAAACATCCGCCCCGACGTAGGGTAGAGCGATCATTTCCAAAAGCCCTTGAATTGTCCCATCCTCACCATACGGTCCATGTAATAGCGGAAAGACAGCGTCGACGTTACTTCGAGAAAACAGAAAAAAATCAGTAAGTTTCGTGTCCTCTTTCTGGTTTGGAGAAATCAAAACCGGAAGGCCTTTTCCCGCCAACAGTTCTTCGATCGTTTCTCCTTTCATCCATTTACCTGATTTTTGAATGTAAATCGGCAGAACAGTGTATTTTTCTCTATCAATTGCTTTTTCTAATGACGACGCCGACATGATCGAAACTTCGTGTTCTCCGCTTCGGCCGCCAAATATTAAAGCTATTTTTAATTTTTCCATTAGTCAACCTTTCTGATTTTTGCTCCGAGACTAGCTAATCTCTTCTCAAAATCTTCATAACCACGCTCAATATGTTCAATACCGTCAATCGTCGAAGTCCCCTCCGCAGATAAAGCGGCAATCGTTAACGTTGCCCCCGCCCGGATATCGGGAACAGTAGATTTGATCGCGGAAAGAACCGACGAGCCAATTACTTTCGCGGCATGAAAATACTCCGGCTTATTATCTTCCCAGTTAAAGTTGTAAAATCCTTCTGGCTCATCTACTTTGGGATTAAAAAGTTCAATTTTTGCTCCCATTTCCACTAGAAACGGAATGTAGTTGAATCGGTTCTCAAAAATAGTTTCGTGAATAATGCTTTCCCCTTCCGCCTGGGTCATCAATGTTGTCCAAACGGCTTGCCAATCCGTCATAAAACCAGGATGCGGGTTGGTCACTACATTGGCTGCTTTCAAAGACCCTCCGTAATAAACACGTAAATTTTCATTAACGAAAGAATCTGTGTCGATAATTTCATATTTCGCCCCGATTTCATCTAATTTTTTCAAAAAAGCAGTCAGATCGTAAGAGCGAACGTTTTCAATAACAATATCCCCTTTGGTCGCTAAAGCCATACAAGCAAAAGTTCCTGCCTCATTTCGATCCGGCATAACCGTGTAGTCAATCCCATGCAGTCTGTTTACTCCCTGGATTTCAATAGTCCTGGGAGCGGTTCTTTTAATTTTTGCCCCCATCAAATTAAGTAAGTTAATCAAGTCCTCAACCTCGGGTTCTGCTGCAGCATTTTTTAAAACTGTCATGCCTTCTGCCAAAACTGCCGCCAAAATCAAAGTATCCGTTCCGGTGTGTGTATTTTTAACGAAAGAATAACTGCTTCCGGCCAGGCCCGATGAAGCTTTCACCGTTAGAACATTTCTTACTTGGTCAAAAGAAGCCCCCATTTGTTCGATACCAGTCAAGTGACGATCTAAGGGGCGAGCACCAATTTTATCTCCTCCAGGAAGAGGTAAAATAGCCTTACCAAATCGCGCAAGTAATGGACCCATGAGCATTGAAGAAGCTCGAGACTTATTAGCTAATTCGGTTGGAACTTCAAACTTCGTTATTCTTTTCGGCTCCACCCTTAACGCATGGTCGCCATTTACCAAGACTTTACCACCCAAATTTTCAATAATTTCCCGCATAACAGCCACGTCGCGGATGTCAGAAATGTTATGCAAAGTAGTTGGTTCATCAGAAAGCAACGCGGCAATCATCAACTTGAAACCAGAATTCTTTGCTCCACCGACTTTTACTTTTCCTTTTAAAGGCGTCCCGCCTTCGATAGTAAACTTTGACATAAAAAACTCAAAATTTAGAAGTCCCCTAAATATCTTATTTCTTCTTGCAAGTCAACCCCTGAATTTTCCTTTACTCTTTCTTTCACCAAATCAATTAAGGCTTTAATATCTGAGGCGGTCGCATTGCCAGTGTTAACGATAAAGTTGGCGTGCTGCTCTGAAATTTTCGCCTCACCGATTTGCTTTCCCTTCAAACCTGCTTCTTCAATTAACTTCCCCGCAAAGTTGTTTGGCGGATTTTTGAAAGTCGACCCAGCCGTGGCTCCCATTGGCTGGTTTCTCTTCCTTTCCAAGATGTCACGCACTTTTTCTTCAATATCGCTTTTAATCGTTTCTTTCAACTGCAATTTAGCTGAAACAATTATCTCACCGGAAGTCTGGAAACGGCTGTGACGATAACCGAAATCACAATCTTCGGGCGATAGTGTTCTTACTACGCCATTCTTGTCAACCACCTTTACTGACCGAACCAACTCGCCGATAAAAGCTTGCTTGGCGGTGTCTCCAGCGTTCATAAAAATCGCCCCACCTAATGAGCCAGGGACCCGAATTAATCTTTCCAAGCCACTTAAGCGCTGATCTGTAGTAAGCTTAATCAAAACCGCGTTGCTCATTCCAGAATCTATTTCAATAAATCCAAAGGAAAGAAATTTCACCTCTTGCGCTTTATTAACAACCACCAAACCGCGAATCCCTTTATCGCCAACCAAAACATTTGCCCCTAGACCTAAAATAACGTAAGGAATTTTCAACCGTTCGGCCACCTGGACTGCCTCGATCAACTCCTGACTCGTCTTAGTTTCCAAGTAAAGATCAGCTGAACCGCCAACTTTCCAATTGGTATGATCCTTCATCGGCTCGTCGAGTTTGACACGGTTAAAACCAAGTTCTTGAATTAATTGTTTATAAATCTGACTCATTAAGTATAACTCCAACTATCGTCATCTAGTGAGTCGTCTTGTCTAAAGACTTTGGTTCCTGCTCAGGCGCACCTAGAATGACAATTTCTAGTTTTTCAAACTCTCTATTAACTCCTCTGACACACGATATATGTCTCCCGCCCCCATAATAATCACGATATCTCCTTTTTGAATATTTTCTAGCAAGTATTTCTTAACCTGGTTTAAATCTTTAATATATTTTACACTCTTACCAGAAATAGATTCCGCCAATTCCTTAGCATGGACTAAACCTTCATCTTTTTCCCTTGCGGCAAAGATATCCGTAATCACCAGCTGGTCTATCGGAGCACTACAAAAAGCAGAAGCAAAATCGTTGAAAAGAGCTCTTGTCCGGCTAAACATGTGGGGTTGGAAAACACACCAAATCCTGTTTTTTGGAAAAACTTCTCGTGCTGTGGCAAGAGTTACCTTGATTGATTCTGGATGATGGGCATAATCATCAATAATTGTCACTCCGCTAAATTCTCCTCGAACGTCAAACCTTCCCTCGACGCCCTCAAAAGAGGCGACACTCTTTATAATTTTTTCTTCTGGCACACCAAGAAAACTGGCCGCCACAATTGCCGCCAACGCATTATAGATGTTGTGTTTCCCAGGCAAATGAACAACTACCGCTGTTTTTGAAGGAAGCTCAAACGTAGTTTTCTCCCCAACCTGAGCGCCTGAGGCTGTCCAATCCGCCTGGTTTTCTAACCCGAAAGTAATGACCCGACCTTCCCAACCTTCTAACTTTTTTAATAAAGACCGAACCCCATCACTATCAACATTAGCAATAAGGATTGCGGAACTTTTCATCCCCCTAATCAATTTTTCAAAAGAGTCAATAATGTCTTCAATACTTTTAAAGCAATCTGGATGGTCAAATTCAAGGTTCGTTACCACTAAAACATTTGGGTGGTAATAAAGGAAATTACCCGCGTACTCGTCTGCCTCAAAAATAAAATGCTTCCCCTTGCCGACTTTAAAATTTGTTCCTAGTTTGGAAATCTTTGCCCCAACCTCAAAAGTTGGATCCAGTCCTGCTTCGGTAAGAATTTCCGCCAGTATTGCCGTAGTGGTCCCTTTCCCGTGAGTCCCCGAAATGCCAACACTCACATAATTTTCCATCAGCAGGTTTAAAACCGCCTGCCATTGAACAACTGGAATCCCTTGTCTTCTTGCTTCCACGATTTCCGGATTTTCTGGATCTAGGTTAACGATCGCCCGGCTAAGGGCTAATAGATCAACCCCACTTAAGTGGCTCGGACTGTGTCCTCTAGAAATAGAAACCTCATTTTTTTCTAATTCCTTAGTATACAGGGAATGGAGATTAAGGTCGCAACCGGAAACTTTAAATCCTTTGGCTAAAGCCAGATTAGCAACCACGGAAGTACCACTTCCCCCGATACCCATAAAATGGATGTGTTTTATTCCAGCTAGTTTCATTTTTTCCCTTAACAATAAATTAACTCTTTTTTACTTAAATTCAAAATTCATTTGATTTTATTTTTTTATACCAACCCACCCCATCTGCCTAAAATCATTCCCATCTCTTCGAAAAGAAAAAAAGTTCTCTGGTTGGCAGTAAGTGCAACGACCGACAGTCTTGATGTTGAGGGGATTTATCCCCGCTTCTAAAAGCAGCTTAAAATTTGCTTTTCTCAGGTCAAGGAAAGTTTTTCCCTTTCTTTCAATATTGATATCTTTATCAGCTCCAAATTTGTCTTTAAATAAAACAAAAACGTCTTCCTTGACTTCAAAATGGCACGGGCCCAGACAAGGGCCAGAATCAATTAAAATATCTTTAGGATCAGAACCTAGCTGCGTCATCGAATTAACCACGCTCGCCCCAATGCCAGCTAAAGTCCCTCGCCAACCCGCATGGGCAACACCAATAATTTTTTTCGACACATCCGCAAACAGAATCGGTAAACAATCAGCTGTTTGAACTACCAGGACCAAACCCTTCTCCTTGGTTACCAAGCCATCGGTTTGATCAATTACTGAACCTGCATCTCTCTGATTCATTATTCTCACATTATTACCATGCACCTGACCCATCAAAACAAAATTCTCTAGCGTCACTCCCAAGCTCTGGGCAAAAGTATTAAAACTTGTGTCTCGTCGTCTAAATGATTCCTTACTTAGATCGCCCCACTCGCGAGTAGAAAAACCACACCACAGCCAAGAAATTCTAGAAAAACTATTTTGCACTCTCTTCAAACCTCGATCACCCGAAAAATCTCTGTTAAATCGTCAATCTCATAGCTAGGGGCGTATTCTTTCGTCTCGGGAAGTTTCTGGGCAAATTTACCTCGTCTTACCCAAAGGGTAAGCGCATCAGGCCGAACTTTCTTCACCCCCTCTAAAATTTCGGCTCGGTCGTCGACCACTATTAACTCAGCTTCTTGATACTTATCCATAAGAGCCGAAATGTTGTTCCTTTTATGTTCAAAAATATTTATGTCATCTTCCTTCATATATTTATCCAACCCGCTTAAAGATAGCTTGCTACGTTGAAAACTCACGTCGCCGGAAGAAAATACGCCCACGGTAATTTTCCCTTGAAGCTTTTCTAACACGCTTCTAGTTTCTGGGTAAACTACCTTTGTAAACATCTCTTCTGAAGAAAAAGTTTTTTCCAAGTCATTCTTCAAACTACCCAAACTCGGATAGTTCTCAGCAATCATTCCTAAGTATCGCCCCAGCTCAAATTTTCCTCGTTCGGTAATCAACTGCATCTCAATGTTGATCAAGGAATTTACAATTGCTTCTAGGTTTGAACCGGTATCCCTTTGCAAAACTTTAACCAAACTGCCCATGAACTCTTCCCGCAGCAAATCAGTATCGATCAAAGTGTAGTCGATATCAAAAAGGATAACTTTTCGCATTTTTCACCTCCTTTTTTCATTTAACTTTTTTCTCATTAGCTGGTCCGCTATTTCGAGCTGTTCGGGAGTATTTACTCCAACATATTGCGTCTTATCAACCAGTTTGAAGGTGCTCACTTTTACCCCCTTTTTTAGGGCCACCGCTACCAAATCTGTTAAGTAGTATTCTCCCGTGGTGTTTAACTTAATTTCGTCTAAATTTTTATCTAACCAATCTCTTTCAAAAATATAGCAGCCATCATTTACTTCCGTTATTTTCTTTTGATCCTCAGTTGCCATTTTCTCTTCGACGATTCCGATCACCTTTCCATCACTATCACGAACGATTCTTCCCAATCCTGCTGGATTAATTTTTTCTAAAGTAATGAAACTTAAAGTTGCTTGACCTGCTAAATGCTGATCAACCAAACTTTTGAGAGTTTCCTTTTTATAAAAGCCGCTATCATCTCCGTAAACCACCAAAACGTGGCTAAATTCACTGGACACTTCTTTTAATCCCCAAGCTACCGCGTGGCCAGTCCCGAGCTGTTCTTCTTGAAGAGCGTAGTCATAAACTTCTCCTAAGAAAGATTTTACTTCCTCCGCTCCATATCCTACCACGATTACGATTTTCTTTAAACCTAATCCCCTAAGGACATCCAAACTATAGGAGATCATCGGCTGGCCGGCTATCTCATGCAAAACCTTTGGCTTTGCTGAATTCATCCTCGTTCCTTTTCCTCCCGCTAAAACAATCGCCGCAATTTCTTTCTCAAAACTCACCATCTTCATCTAAACCTCTTCTAGAGCCTTCTTCACGGCTTCCTGATCCGACCAAGGAATTTCTTCTGTTCCGACACACAAACTTTTTTCATGGCCTTTCCCGCAGATGATAATCGTATCCCCCGCTCTAGCCAGTTTCCGGATAGCATAGTTAATCGCCTTCTGTCTGTCGCCTTCCATCCAAAAAGTTTTGTTTAAGACTCCTCCCGAGCGAACTATCCCTTCAGATATCTCGGCCATGATTTGGTTTAGATCTTCCGTTCGCGGGTCTTCCGCCGTGACCACTGTGTAATCAGCCAACTTTCCGGCAACTTTCCCCATCAAGGGCCGCTTTTTAGTGTCCCTCAAGCCAGCTGCCCCAAAAACAACAACGGTCCTCCCGCTGGTTATCGGTTTTATCGTCTGAATAGCTTTCTCTAAGGCGTTTGGAGTATGGGCGAAGTCAACGTAAATGTTGAAATTTCGGTCATTCTCTATTTTTTCCATCCGGCCGATAATTCCTTTGAAACTTGCTAAGGCTTTCTTAATCACACGATCCTCAATCCCCAAAACCTTTGCCACGGAAATCGCCGCCAAAGCATTATAAACGTTGTATTCCCCAAGTAGGGGGAGTTTTACCGCCATTTCCACCCGATGGTTGCCTTCATCAAGGTAACTGTAAGAAAAATCTGACCCGTCAGAGCTGTATTCAATATTCTTCGCTTTAACATCTGCCTCACTTCTCAAACCATAATTAGTAATCTTACCCGAAGCTAAAAGAGAGAGTTTTCCGAATGACTCGTCGTCACCATTTAGAACGCTGTTCTTGACACCTCGAAGTAATTTCGCTTTCGCCCGAAGATAACGGTCGTAGGTTTTATGGTAGTCGAGGTGTTCATGAGTAACGTTAGTAATCACCCCTATTTGAAAATTTCCCCCCAAAACGCGGTTTTGGTCAAGACCATGGGAAGTGGTTTCAACTACCGCATATTCACTTCCCGCATCGATCATTTGCTTAAAATACTTCTGGACGTCAAATGGGTCAGGGGTTGTGACGTGAAAACCGGTATCGTATTCCTTTTTTCCGATTACGGCGTTTACCGTCGAGATCATGGACACTTTTTTACCATCAATCTTTAGAATATGGTAAATAAGGTTAACCGTCGTTGTCTTTCCATCCGTTCCAGTGACGCCAATTACCTTCAATTTTCTAGCGGGGAAACCATGGTAAACATTAGCCGCAACAGCGCGAAGAAAATGATAAATATTTTTAACAGATCTTGGGATCCTTTCGGTTGTTTTTCCCATGTTTTAATTGTAGCACAACGAAAGTAAAGATAAAATGTCAAACGACACTAATTGTTATTAAACCATTAACAATTAGTGTCGTAATGCCTAGGCACTTATCTACGAAAACAAGTAAATTGGAATAATAAAATATACCAATACTACAATCATTGGAAGAACAAAACTACTAACAGAATCATTGACCAGGGGGAATACCATAGTAGGTAAAAAGTTCTTTGGCAATATCAAAGAAAAGAGGCGCAGCGGTTTCGGAACCCCATTGGGAAGAAGATGGCTCATCTACTTTTACCAGCATTACAAATTTTGGATCCTCAGCTGGGGCAAAACCTACAAACGAAGCAATTGTTTTCTTAGGATCATAATGCCCCTCAATCGCGATCTGAGCTGTCCCAGTTTTTCCCGCGACCCGATAACCTTTTGGGATTAAGCGCTTCGCTTCTCCACCTTCCACCGCCTTAACCATCATTTCAGCCAAAGTCGAGGCGGTCTCCGGCTTGATCACTTGTCTTAGCACTTTCGGCTTAATCTCAATTTCTTTGGAAGAGTCCACAATTTTCTTTACCACATAAGGCTGCATGAGCTTTCCGCCGTTAGCGATCGCCCCAACAGCTCGGACTATTTGCAATGGAGTTACCGCAATCCCTTGACCGAAAGAGGCCGTTGCCAGATCAATCGTCTGCCACTGACTGCTATCCCGCAGGATCCCGTCTGTCTCCTCTTCCAAGTCTATTCCGGTAGCTTTTCCAAAACCAAAATCGTTGATATATTTTAAAAATCTTTCTTTCCCAAGCCTATCTTCCACTGTTACCATTCCAACATTATCTGAATGTTGCAGGACTTCTACCATCGTCGAGTTTGGATAATATTTATCATTCCAAGTACGTATCTTAAACCCGCTCACTTCGCGAGGGCCGCTACAATCGCAACGGCTGTCTGGAGTGACCACTCCCGTGTCCAATCCTCCCCCCATCACCACCGTTTTAAAAGTCGAACCAGGCTCGTAAGTATCTGCTACCGCAGGGTTTTTATAAATGTCTTTGTCGTATTGGGACCATTTGCTTTGGTCATAACGGGGAAAAGAAGCATCGGCCAAAATTCCACCTGTCTTTGGATCCATCACCAAGACCGTCCCTGATTTTGCCCCGTATTTTTTCACCCCTTCTTCTAATTTTTGCTCCGCGACGTACTGGACACTCCGGTCAACCGTAGTTATCAAATCCCGTCCGTCTTTAGGAGGAATATCGACATGCTCCCCAACCAAAATCGGTCGGCCTTGGGCGTCGATCTCTTGCCGCAATTTTCCGACCGTCCCTCTCAAATCTTCGTTGTAATACCCTTCCAAACCGAAGTAACCCTTATCATTACCATTAGCGTCGGAACCAACAAACCCAGTCAGGTGGGCCGCCATCGACGCCTCTGGGTAAAAGCGGGTTTGCTCCATTTCCCAACCGATTCCTTCAATCTTTAAGGCTTTAATTTTCTCAAAAAAATCAGTTGGGACCTTTTTTCTAACTAAAACCCAGACTAAACTTGGCTGATCTAATTTATTTTTCAAATCCTGCTCGATCTTTTTTATCCCATCCTCCTTTTCCTTCGCCAAATCCTTCAGGTCTTTTTTCGCTTCTTCCTCCTGACCAACAGTTTCCTGAGTCTCCTGAACCACTTTTTGGGATTCGTCAAGGTTCCAAAAAATAGGGGCAATCTTTTTAGCAATCTCTTCTGGTTTTTCTTTTAGATTAGGGATCGAAGCATAAACGAGATAAGCTGGCTGATTGGAAACTAGCACAGAGCCATCTGAAGTCTTAATTTCGCCTCTCTTAGCGGGGATATCCATTGCCGAAAAATGTTGATCTTCGGCCATGATCGTCAAACGGTCATGTTCAATTACCTGCCAATAAAACAACCGAATCACGATAGCGATAGAGAAAATTAAAAAGAAAATTAGAAGAAACTTGATTCTGTTTGGTAACATTAAAAAATTCAAAATGCAAAACTATCTCAATGCTGCGACGGCCCCATTTAGATTAAGAGATTCCACTTTACTCACTTTTACAAAACCTTGGTTTTGGGCAATCTGAGCGACTCGTGAGAGGGAACCGAGGGCCTGAAGGTCGTTTTTAAGGGTGATATTTTCCTCAGCCAATTTTTGAGATAAAACTTCGTCCTGCTTAATTTTTTCGCCTTCGGTAGCTAACTTATTAGAGATAAAAAGTTGCAGTAAGCTTAAAGAAATAATAGACAAAGTTAAGACAAACAAAAGTAGTTTAGAGCCAAGAAAAAAACTTCCCGTTTTACATTTCTTTCTTCGGTTCATCATCACTTTTGATGTAAGAAAATTAATTTCTTTTTGGCAGGTATTCATTTTATTAGTAAACTCCTTCTAAATTTAAACTTTCTCAATCACTCGCATCTTTGCACTTCTAGCTCTAGGGTTTTCTATAACTTCTTCATCGGTGGCGGTCACCGGTTTCTTTGTTAAAACGTTGGCCGTTCCTTTTTCTCCTTCTTCCAAAAAATAATTTTTCACGATCCGGTCTTCCAAAGAGTGGAAACTAATTACCACCACTCTTCCGCCACTTTTTGTCAACGCTAAGGCTTGCGGTAAAACGACCCGTAAATTATTTAATTCATCGTTGACCGCAATCCTTAAAGCTTGAAAAACCCTTGTCGCGGGGTGAATTTTTTCTCGTCTACCCCTAAAACCAACCGCCTGTTCAACAAGAAAGGCTAATTCTGAAGTCGTTGCGATCTTCTTACTCAAGCGGCTGGTGACAATACGACGAGCAATAAGTCTTGCAAAAGGCTCCTCACCAAATTTAGTAAATAATTCATAAAGTTCTCCTTCCGTCAGGCCGTTAACCAAATCAGCGGCCGTAACTCCCAAACTCGGGTCCATCCGCATATCTAGTGGTTCAGCGCGTTTAAAACTAAAACCTCTCGGCGAGTAATCCAGTTGAAAACTTGATAAACCCAGATCAAATAAGATCCCACTTACGTTCAAAAAATCGTTTCTTTCAGCTATTTCTCTTAAATTGGCAAAGTTCTCCTGCTCTAGCGTAAACCTCTTCGTCTTTGCTTCCGAACAATCTTCCAATGTCTTTCGAGCGATTTTTAAGGCCTCAGGATCCATGTCAATCCCTAGTACGATTCCCCCGCTCTTAATAATCTCGCAAGAATGTCCTCCGGCCCCAACGGTCCCATCGACGTATTTTTCGTTTGGAATAACATTTAGGGCTTCTATAGATTCTTTTAAAAGGACAGGTTTATGGATGATTTCGTTCATATTCCCAAACCAGTTAGTTTCTCGGCGATTTCTTCGCTAGTGCTTTCAGTTTTAACTCGGTAGTCTTCCCACCTATCTTTAGCCCAAAGCTCGATCCGGTCACCGACTCCCACTACCATCGCCTCATTTTTGATCTGGGCATAATCGCGAAGGTAAGACGGAACCATTGCCCGGCCCAGTTGGTCAAAGCTTACTTCCACTGCCCCCGAGAGAAGATATCGGCTAAAGGATCGCGCATCTCCTTGGGTCAAAGGCAGCTCTTTTAGCTTTCCCCAAAGTTGCTCCCAAGATTCTTTAGTGTATAAAAAAAGACAACCGTCTAGCCCTCTGGTCACAACCGCCCCACTTTCTAACTGAGATCTAAATTTTTTAGGTACTGATAATCTCCCCTTATAATCTATTGAATGCTGATACTCACCGATAAACACCCTGCTGTCCCTCCCGTGTATTTATCCACTTTTTACCACTTTTTACCACTTTTATATATCTTAAGGCTAGTTTGACCCCTTGTCAACACCCTTTCCATGTGTGGAAACAGACTTCTTTTTACTATGGGGTGGCCAAAGAGTAATTGACTTTTACCCACTTCCCTGCTAAGATTCATAATCATTCCACCCTGGAGAGAATTCACTAAAAAGCAAAAGGAGAGATAAACATGGATAAAACAATGGAGCGTCTAAAGAAAATCGTCTGCGAACAACTAGGAGTAGAAGAGGAAAAGGTTGTTCCAACGGCAAGTTTTGTCAATGACTTGAACGCGGACTCACTGGACCTTGTCGAGCTAATCATGTCCTTAGAGGAAGAATTCAAGATGGAAATTTCTGAGGAAGAGGCTCAAAAGATCAGGACGGTCCAGAACGCTATCGATTACATCAACACGCACGTCGTTTGATAATCCGCACCAAACAATGCAACGAGACCGATTGGTAGAGAAAATTTGCCAATCGGCTCGATTTTTATCCGGATCATTCTGGAGGGAGAAATGAAAACTGGTGTTGACGTTTTCGAAGCCGTTCGAACGGTTATTTCGGAAATAAGGCCAAGGAAAATAGGCGCGGATACCAAATTCCACGACTTACAGTTGAGCCTCACGGAATTAACTGACATCTGCATAAATATGGAAAACGAGTTAGGGATAACCCTTTCCGAGAAAGAACAACGCAACCAAGGAGAAATCTACGAGAGACTCAAAACCGTCCAGGATCTTGTGGACTACTATCAAGAACTGGTTTCGATGAAAAAAGAGAGAGGTTGGGCGGAAGTAACGAAAGGATACAACGGAGCCTAAACTTTTCGAGTAAAGGTTCGACTCTGGCGAGGGTCGAACCTCTCTTTTTATTTCAGCAAATCTTGGTCATCAAATAACTATCAAGTTCTTCGATTTTTACCCGTACCTGTTTCATGCTATCCCGATCCCGCACTGTTACTGCGTTATCTTCTAAAGTATCGAAGTCGACCGTGAGGCAATATGGCGTACCGATTTCATCTTGACGACGATACCGACGGCCAATGGAGGTCACCTCATCATAAGCTATCATCCAGAAAGATTGATACCTTCTGTAAAGATCTCTCGCCATCTTGATCAGTTTTTCATCTTTAACTAAAGGAAAAATCGCAACTTTAATGGGAGCAACCTTAGGATGAAATCTCAACACGACCCTAACGTCGTTTTCCCCCACTTGTTCTTCCTGATAAGCATCAATTAAGAAGGCGAGCATCGCCCGATCAACCCCCAAAGAAGGTTCAATCACGTAAGGAATAAACTTTTCTTTAGTTTGTTCATCAAAATAGCTTAAATCCCGTCCTGAAAATTTCGAATGTTGAATGAGATCAAAATCAGTCCGATTAGCGATTCCTTCCAGCTCTCCGAAACCACCAAAAGGGTAATCGTATTCAATATCGGTCGCCGCTTTGGCATAGTGGGACAACTCATCTTTCTCATGATCCCTTAAGCGCAGCTTTTCTTTTCTTATTCCATGCTCCAAGAACCAATCAAGGCAAGTTTTTCGCCAGTATTCAAACCATTTCTCATCAGTTCCCGGTTTGACGAAAAATTCAATTTCCATTTGTTCAAACTCCCGAGAGCGAAAAAGGAAATTTCCTGGAGTGACTTCATTTCGAAAAGCCTTGCCAATCTGAGCGATTCCAAAGGGAATCTTTTTTCGCGAAGAATCCAACACATTATTAAAGTTGATAAAAATTCCTTGGGCCGTTTCTGGGCGCAAGTAAGCAACCGAACTGCTGTCTTCAACCGGCCCCACAAAAGTCTTAAACATTAAATTAAACTGCCGAACTTCCGTCAAGGCTCCTCCACAAGCCGGACACGTCGCTCCTTTTAATCTTTCATTTAAATCTTTAATCACTTCCGGATGAGCATTCAAGTTGTGTTCTTCTAAGATATCCTCCTCTTTTTCAGGAAGTTTTTTCTTTTCCAACTCTTGCGCCAAATGATCGGCCCGGTAACGTTTTTTGCATTTCTTACAGTCTACCATTGGATCGGCAAATTTACTCACGTGCCCAGAAGCTTCCCACACCTTTGAATTCAAAACAATCGCACTATCTAAGCCGACAACATCGTCCCGTTCCTGAACAAACGCCTTCCACCACGCCTTTTTAATGTTATTTTTCATCTCTACGCCAAGTGGACCGTAATCCCAAGTTCCTCCTAGCCCATTGTAAAGTTCGGAACCAGGGTAAACGAAACCCCGACGTTTAGCCAGGGAAACAATCTTTTCCATTAGATCTTCCATAAATTTTAACCTTTCGTATTTTTTACTCTTTCGATAAATTTCGCCGACTTCAATTCTTTTTCCAACAAAAACTCGATATACTCTCGCAGCTGCTGTTCAACTTCCAACTGTAAATCCAAAGAAATCTTTAACTTCTCAACCTGATCCCAAGATCTATCTTGCAAAAATCGCACCACTTTAATCGCTTCCTTAGAAATCGGCCGAAAATCTGAATCTATATTAACACATTCTTGGCAAACAATACCACCTAGAAAAGGTGAAAAAAAGTTATTTTCTGGCAACAGAGACCGATTGCAGTGAACACAATCTGAAAGTTGAGGTCGATAACCAATCAAATTAAGCAATTTGACTTCAAAAGCCCTTAAGTAAATTTTAATTTTATTATCAGATTCTAGACTCGCTTCTCCTCCCAGAGTAACGGATGAGTAATTTGCGCCGGTAAACCCATTTACCCGCCGCAAAACTTCCAAAAGCAATATAAACAATTGATAATTCTCTTGAACTTCTTCTGTGAATTGATCAACCAATTCAATTAGATGATAAGTGTAACTGACCAACTCAAGGTTTTCCCTTAGTTGGCTAAAGGAATTGATCACCTCTGCTTCGGTGACAATGTCCATACCCCTTCCCTCGGCCATCAAGAAGGCGGTGTGGTTAAAAAGTTCGACGTTGCCGCCCTTGCGGCTTTCCATGCGGCGCACTCCTTTGGCCATCGCCGTAATTTTGCCCTTGTTTTTGGAAAAAATAGTGAGGATTCGATCAGCCTCTCCGTAATCGATTCGTTTCAAAACCACACCTTCTGTCCGATAAGTTGCCATTGCTTTATTTTATCATAAGGAATTACAAGTAATTAAAGCTAAATTTTTATCTTAACTTCTTTATCTGTCGTCAAAGTAAACTTTTCCTTTTCCTTGCCATTAATTTTAATCACTACTTCGGGCCCATTCGTCCCCGGTTGCTTCTGCATCAAAAGCTTGTACTCTTCTCCTTTGGAAAGCTTAAACGGAAGTTTGTAAGTCACTGTTACGGAATTTGAATCTTTTGGATAAACGTGAGTGTAAGTCTTAAAAAATGTTTTTCCAAGTTCTTGGTCAACAGTTACATCTTGCCAAGCCTTGCTTGATTCGAGTTTACTCCCCTCTGGAACATAAATCCGCATCCAATCATAATAAAGCTTATTTAACCAGCCGTCATTAGCTTGAGGATTTTTTAAGGTAACAGTAACTGTCTTTGTCACAGTCCCATCGGAGTCAATCTTTATATTCTGCTCTATCTTTTCTTTAATATAAAGATTAGCTTTCCCCCCAGCAAAATTGCTATCGTTTACATGTAAATAATCTCCTTTGTAATCTTTGACTCTTCCCGCCCAATCGTATTTTTCCAGAATAGATTGGACTTTCGGATCATGGCTGTAGGTTAAAAAGTGTTTCTCTTGAGCGGTCTTCATAAAAATATTCATCAAAGGCTGCCATTGTTTCTGAGGAGCATTCAATACTTTCGCCAAAAGAGCGCTCATTAGGTCCCCAATCAAGGCTTTTCTATTTTCCTTTCCCATCAGTAGTTGTTCGGAATAAAGTTCTAGTTTATAAACAACATCAGGAATCCCCTTATCATTGAGGTCTGCGGAAAAAGATTCACCATATTGACTAGTCTTTATTGGCCCAGTAACTTCGAGCAAACTACGAACAAATTCAGTGTCAAGGGCAATTATTCCGTCAATTTTTTCTTTCGCGGGATATTTATTATAAAATTTTTCCACTTCCTGCATTGAAGTGACAAAATCTGGGGAAAGGTTTGCATCTCGAAGATGGTAGGTGGAAAGTTTTAAATAATCTCGGACTGGTTGAGGAACAGGAAACTTCGCGTTAATCCGATCATCCATATTATAAATATCATCAGACTTTATATCTCCTAGTTTGCCCTGGTTGATCTTGGCAATGGCGTAAGAGGTAATGAAACCTCCCGTCGCTCGAAGCTCTTTGTCATTCTGGAAGAGGATGAGATAAGTTTTCGGAGATGGTTCGCCTAGCGCAGGCGGAAGAGCCAAAAGGATTGGTCGAATCTCCGGCATGAAAGATTCAATATTATCTATCTGGGACTTAGCATCCCCAATGGTTGATTTAATTTTATAACCTAAAAATTCCTCTGGATAACGATTCGGGTCAACCTGGTCAATTTCGCCTCTTACTAATTTTAATTTCGCTTCTATTTTGTCTAAATTCGGAACTATTTTCGGAATTGCCTGGACAATTTTCTGCATTTTATTCTCAGCGGTGTCACTACTAGCCACCCCCTTTAGGCCTAAAGTATCGGCGAAAGGAATTAAGGAATCAGTAATGATTAAACCGGCATCAATTGCCTCATAACCAGCATTAAAAGCATGCCTCGCGTCACTGAAATAACCCCCAACCCAGGGTAAGGAACTAAAGAAACCAAGCGAATCAAAAGACTTTTCCGTCTTCTCGACAGCTTCCTTTAGCGTCGTCAATTCCTCTTTTGCCGTAACCACGTTCTGGTCTTGGACGGCAACGTTAACTTTCTTAGCTTGCGCCATCGTTACTTTTAATTGGTTAGAAAGATCTTTTATTTTTGGATAAAACAGAAAGTAGCCGATGGCGCCAATAAGGGCTAGAATAAAAACAAGAACACCTGTCGAAATAACTACTTTCTTCCAGAATTTTCTATCTTTTAAAACTCTCAAAATTCGAGTTTTAAGATCCTTTTTCTCAAGTTTAAAATCAACGGTGTTAATAGTACTCATCTAACGAGCCCCCCGACCTTTAATTACCGCTGGAATAGTTTCTATCATAATGCTAAAATCATAAACCAATGAACGCCTCTTGACGTACTCCACATCCATCTTGATCCGTTCGTCAAAGTTTACATCGCTTCTCCCGCTTACCTGCCAAAACCCAGTCACCCCGGGCTTGACTAGAAGAAGGGCCTTGATCAACTCTCTAGTTTGGGGATAGACTTTTTGTTGATCTTCTAATTCCTTTTTAAGGTATGGACGGGGGCCAACAACGCTCATCTGCCCTTTTAAAATATTCCAAAACTGTGGAAGTTCATCAATGCTAAATTTTCGGATGATCCTTCCCACTCGAGTTACCCGAGGATCGTTATTTAACTTAAAACTACTTTTCTTGTATTCGGCTAAGAGCTTCGGGTCTGACCAAAGGATAGCGTCGGCATTTCGGACCATAGAACGGAACTTATACAAAGGAAATTCGTCGCCGCCTCTTCCGACTCGCTTATGGGAATAAAATATTGAACCAGGCGAATCAAGTTTAATTAATATTCCAACAAGTAAAAACAACGGAGAAAGTAAAACTAAACCAAAGACAGACCCTAAAATATCAATTAATCTTTTAGAAGCGTCATAAAACATTTTTTAAGCCCTCAAAGAAATCAAAGGTATTTTTCCTTACCTTCTTCTTTAAGTTTTTCCACCAACTTCTTCACGTCTTGGGCTCGATCGCGGGGACACACCAAAATCGCGTCATCAGTATCAACCACGACAATATCTTTCAGGCCCACCAAAGCTACCAAACGTTTTGAACCATGAACCAAGCACCTTTCCGACTCATAAGAGATCAAGTCAGAAGCGGGATCACCAATCAAGGTGTGGGTCCCTCGATTGGTTGGAGAAACATCATGCAAGATTGACCAATCCCCGACGTCATTCCAATCAAAGTTTCCCGGAATCATAATCAAATTATCGGCTTTCTCGGAAACTCCTTTATCAATCTGAGCTTCTACCGCATTTTCATAAACCGAGGCGAGAACGGCTTTTTCGTCGCTTTTCCCCAAATGCGCCGCAATCTCGATTAGCCCGCGCCCAACTTTCGGAAGATGTTTTTCGATCGCTTTAATTACGGCGTCCGCTTTCCAAGTGTAAAGGTTCGCGTTCCAAAAATACTCCTTCGTGGCGAGAAAGGCCTGAGCGGTCGCTAAATCTGGCTTCTCGGTAAACCCTTTAACACTAAAAACCGGTAAGCCATCAACGTGTTTAATTTCTTTCCCGCTTCGGATATAACCTAAACCGGTGTTGGCGAAAGACGGGTAAATCCCAATCGTCACGAGATAATTACCACTTTGAGCAACCTTAGCGGCCGCTTTAACGGCTTTCCTAAATCGACCTTCATTTTCGATCAAATGATCGGCGGCTAAATTAATGATAACGGCTTTCTCGTCTCTCGCTCGAATATAAACTGCCCCTAACCCCATCGCCCAAGCGGTATTAAGTCCAAAGGGCTCGGAAATAATATTGCCGAGAGGCAGCTGAGGCAACTGCATCTTCGTTTCGGCCACGTAACTCTCGGTCGTCACCACGAAAATATTTTGCCACGGGATAAGCGGAGTGATCCGATCAGCTGTTTTTTGGATCATCGTCTTTTCATTACTAATTAAATTCAAAAGGTGTTTTGGTTTAATTTTCCTTGACTTAGGCCAAAGACGGCTTCCTCCGCCCCCAGCAAGAATTAAAGCATAGGTATGTTGTTTCAAATCCATTATCACCCCCAAGGTCTCAAGAAAATTTCTCTTCGACAAACTTTTGTATTTTTTCTTTAAACCGTTCTTTATCAAAATTCTCTGCTTGTTTCCGACAGACGGCCGGATCGTAGTCTTGAGGCTTAAATTTTCTAATTGCTTCAACCAAAGCTTCCGTAGTCTGTGGGTAAAAAAACTCACCGGTTTTCCCTGGTAATATTGATTCTAGCACACCACCCGCTCGATAAGCAATAACGGGCTTTCCCGCCGCCATTGTCTCAACTGGCACGATCCCGAAGTCCTCGTTAGCAGCAAAAATCACTCCGTAACAACGGCTTAAATACTTGACCAACTCAGAATCATCGATTCGGCCTAGAAATTCAATATTAGATTTTGCTTTCTTCTTCAAATTGTCAAGCTCCAACCCAGAACCGGCAATTTTCAAAGGAAGACCCAGCTGGTTAAAAGCTTCCACAATGAGATCCACCCTTTTATGAGCAACTAACCGTCCATAAGTAAAAAAGTATTCCCCTTTCTGAGGATCAACTTTTAAAAATTTTTTAATCTCCACCGGAGGATAAATAACCTCCGAGTCGCATGTGTAGTGCTTCTTTACTCTTTCTCGCACTTCATTAGAGTTTGTCAAATAAAAGTTAATCTTCTTTGCGGAATTTCTATCCCATTTCCTCACGATGTGGTAAAGTAACGGCATAAAGGGAAAGATTTTCTTTATTTTTTGGTGATCGAGTTCAGTGTCATAACCATAAAGGTAGCGAGAAGGAGTATGGCAGTAACAAATATGTAATCCGGATTGACTTGCGCGAGCGTGATGGGCAGCGTAAGAGCTGGAGCTAATCACTACGTCATATTGACTTAGGTTAAGGGAACGGAAAGCCAGCGGATAAAACATAAAATAAGCTTTAAAAAGGTCTTTTTTGAAAGGCAGAGCTTGCATCCAAGTAGAACGGATATCCATTCCCTGATCGTTAAAACCAGCTTTCTCCATCTCTTTTTTTATATAAACAGAGGTGTAGATGGGAGCATCTGGCCAAACTTCATGCATGGCCTCTAAAACTTTTTCCGCACCCCCATATTGAAATAAATAATCATGAACAATAGCTATTTTCATACAACTAAATGAGAGCATTTTTGTATACTTTTAGCGTCTCTTCCGCTGTTCTTCGCCAACTAAATTCCGCGGCACGCTCAAATCCTTTTTTTATTAACTCACGGCGCATTTCCCTATTTGTTGCCACTTCTTCAATCTTTTTGGCCATATCAGAAGGAGAGTAAGGATCAAAGTAAACTGCCGCTTTTCCGCCTACTTCTAGCAAAGGCGAGGCGTTTGAAGCTGCTACCGGCAAACCGGAAGCAAACGCCTCCAGCATCGGAATTCCAAACCCTTCTGACAGGGAGGGGAAAACGTAAACTTCAGCCGCCCGATAGAGCACGGCTAATTCTTCATCCGGCACAAATCCCGGTAGAACCACCCGATTCTGCAAACCAAGTTGTCTTACTTTATCACCCAGTCGATCATAAAAAGCGCTCCGAGTACAGGGGTTAATTAATTTTATATTCGGGTTCATCAGTTTCATCGCTTCCAGCAACCGATCTATATTCTTATACGGATACGCATTCCCCACGTAAATCAAATACGGTTTTGACAATCCGTACTTACAAAGGATTTGTTTTATTTTCCCGTCACTGATCTGTTTCTTTCCCCACTCAAAAAAGTTTTGGTCGGCTGCCTCGTAAGTAACGGCAATTTTTTCGGCCGGCACGTCTAGTTTATCGATTAACTTTTGTTTTGTAAACTGAGTAGGAACAATAATTTTCTTCGATCTTCTAACCGCTTGAGACATTACATTCGCGTAAACGAGATGTTTAAAATAATAAATCGGCAAAACTCTAGTGGTCGAACTGGCCCCACTAAATTCGCTTTTGATAAGATCGTGGATGGTTACGATAAAAGGCCCGGGCCAAAAAACAGGGATGTTAAAATGCGGAAAATGCATCAGGTCTACTTTCGCTTGTTGAATTTTAAAAGGCATTACCATTTGTTCCTTTAGAGAATACCAACGAGCGTCGGATAAAGTTTTTGAGAAATTTTGATTTTTAGGTTGGAAGAGGTGGTAATTAGATTTTCTTAAAAAAACTACGTATTGATTTTCCTTGTCGATTAATTGAAGTTCATCTAAAAGTTTTTCAACGTAACGACCAATTCCTGTCCCCTCTGGTCCCAAAAATCGAGCATCGATTCCAACTTTCATACTTACTCCAAATTAATCAAAATAAAATGCAAAAGTCAAAAGTAAAGAGAACCAATATTTTGAATTTATACTTGGACTTTTGAGTTTATTCTTTCACCTCTTTTTATCTTGTTAATCGCCAGCGCTCCCCAACATTTAAAATTTATCCCTACCATTACCAGTTTTGTTTGCCAAGTTGGGTAGATCAAGCTATAGTGCTTATGGTAAAAAATATGCATTGCACGGTGAAACTCTTTTACCAAAACTGGGTTTCGCTTACTTCCCCAACTGGCCTTTTTATAGTGAATAATTTTTGTCGCGGGATGATACATGATTTTCCAACCATCTTTTTTAAAGCGGTAAGCCCAATCAATATCTTCCCCATACATAAAAAAATCCTCGTCTAAAAATCCCACCCGATCTATCGCCTCTTTTCGAACTAAGAAAAAGGCTCCCATCGGACAATCGATCTCGTAGGTTTTATGTTCAGGTAAGAAAGTCAGATTATATTGGGCAAAGAGACTATTTTTTGGAAAAACTTTGGATAAGAAAAGCATATGCCATAGGGATCGAGCGGGAGTAGGAAAACTTCTCCGACAGGCTCGATCTAGCTTTCCGTTTGGTAGCTCCACTCGACAAGTACTTACGCCTACTTTTTGATGGTTTTCCATAAAATCAACCATCACCTTGAATGTCTCAGGCAAAACTACAGTATCGGAGTTTAACAATAAAACGTATTTAGAATCAACCAATCTCAAGGCCTGATTGTTGGCCTTAGAAAAACCTAGATTTTCTTTATTGTTAATCAATGTTGCTTGAGGAAAGTCCTTCTTTACCAAATCTATCGAACCATCCGTAGAAGCGTTATCCACCACATACACTTTAATCGGAATTTCTTTTGAAGCAAAAACAGACTTTAAACATTGCTTCAAGAGTGTCTTGGTATTATAATTTACGATAACAATCGATAAGATAGTTAAGTTAAGTTTTCTGCTCATCATCTGTTTTCTCTAATCTCATCCTGGTCAAAACCAATCCGGTTAAAAACCAAAATAGTATCGCAACCTTTGAAGCTCTAAAAACATCAGCAAAGCTTGCATTTAGGAGCAAGCCAATAGTCCCAACGAAAACTCCTAAAACTATAGATTTTTGAGTAGACTCATTAAAATTTTTAAAAGCCTGTTTTTCTTTTAACACGATACTCATAATTAGGAGTAGAAAAATTACTAAACCAACTATACCCGATTCTCCGAGTAATGTCATGTATTCACTATCAACCCCAACCCCTACCGAAGATAAACCCCCTCCCAAAATTGGATTTTTTTTCAGCATATTTATAACTCTCGCCCAAGTTACGTCTAATCTCCAATTTAAACTAGACTCATTTAGACCTAAGCCTGAAACACTATTGCTGGTATCTATGGCTGGAGGAGTTGCTGCAACCTCAGTCACTGGCTCCAATATATTTTTATTGTCATCTATTTCCACAAGACTAATCTGATCAATTCTTATTTTTCCAGTTGGTAGGAACCCTACTGGAGGAACAGCTCTGAGTTCATCAACACTACTGAAATCAATTTTGCTAAGAACCCAACTGCCAGGAGCTTGATTTATTCCCAAAATTAATTTCACATCTCTATTGAGAGAAAGGGGCTTTCCTCCACGATAGGCATGCCAATAAAGAGGGGAAACCCAACTCCTTGAATCTTTATCGTAGGTTGATCCTAATTCTTTATAATACCAAACGCTTAATTCATAAGTTTTTTTCGGATTCAGTCCACTGATAGTACGCGTAAGTCCAAGTCCAAAAGCAGGATAAGACACAGTTTGAGTGTTGTCGTAATTAACCAATACGTACTTTTGAATATCACCGTTTTTTAACTCCAGAGTACGTAAAGTTACATTCCCATATTTTAACCATGTATCAAAGCTAGTTTCAAAATTACTAGTTGAAAGCAAGTTTTCTTTTAACGGTACAACGGGAATTGCTGGTGCAGAAGCTTGAACAGCCGAAGTCGTTGAAAGTTCAGGTGTTTTTGTCACAGTAAGATTAGAACTTTTTGTAGATACTTGAGAAATTAAATCAGACGCTCCTGTGGCTTCCGTTGTAATATTTAGAGAGGAAGTAGTGTTTCTACTAGCTATTAAAGTGGTTTGTTCTTTATTTGTCAATATCAAATTTTTATTTATACCTACAGTCTTCATAGCTAAATCTAGACCAGCAGAAACTAGGGGCTCGAAGCGAGTTGTTAATGTAGATGAGGCAAAAAAAGGAACGGTAATTGATAAGATCAATAATAATACTACAAGAATTTTATTTTTTGCGTAAACAAAAAAAATAAGCATTGAAAAGAAAATTGCTAAAATAGGCACGCGCGCACTTGTGAGAGCAAGCCCAATTAAGTTTAAGAGAAATAAAAACCATAAAGCTAATTGTAAAAATAATTTTTTATTAAATAAAATTTGACTGGCAATTAAAGGAATAGCCATTACGTAAAAGGCTGCTAATTCATATGGACCGGAAAAAGTAGAAAAAGCACGGTCAGTACCTAATACCCATCGATATTGGTAAAAACCACCTCCGAAACCACCTACAATGCCCATCCGTTGTAAAATAGCGTAAACGGTAATTGGAAAGGTAAGAACAATCAAAATATAAACAAATTTCTTCCCAAGAGGGTTTCTTAGAGAAATATAGGCCAAATAGAAAAAGACAAGGTATTCAATAAATCGGAGCCAGAAAAGAAATCCAGTATAATCGTGAAGCATCCCCGTAATTAAACCAGTCACTGTTGATAAAAGCAAAATACAAAGCCAAATAAGGATATATTTATTCAAACCAATTTTAGAAAGCTTTGAAATTTTTTTCTTTTCTATAAGGAAGAAAACAAAGCCGATTAAAATCGGGACCAAGAGAAAGTCCTCAATTCGAACGGGGGTGGGAATAAGCCCGAACAAGGTTATTTTTGGCATTAAAAGGATAAAAATAACATAAGCAATAACAATGACAGGATAAAAAGAAGTAAAAGAATTTACATTCACAGGCAGACTCCTTAAAGAAAAATTCGTTAACTTACAGTTTTTAGTAGCTCATCTAACAGTGGAATTTTCTAACTTACCCATTGCAATACTAACAGCAGAAATGACAATCCCCATTGCTTCGAACAAACTGTCTTTCGACGTACTCTTTATTTTTTTAATTTTTTTATCATTTTCAAAATCCACTCAATCAACTCAAAATTTTCGACGATAAAATCGGAATACCTTCAAGTTACTTACATCCTTCTTTCCTACCAGTTAAAACTAAACCACTTCGTCAGAAAGCCTTTTTTCATAAACTTTCTTCAACTAATTGACATAAAATATGACCAATCGTAATATGAGTTTCTTGAATCCGAGCAGTAATCGAAGAAGGTACAACGATAGCGATATTGACCAATCTAGCTAAGTCTCCACCATCCTTCCCAGTTAAGCCTATTGTTTTGGCTCCCTTTTCTTTCGCCGCCAAAACTGCTTTATTAACATTGGAGGAGTTTCCACTCGTACTAATTGCCACTAGCACGTCTTTAGATTCTACCATTGATCTTACCTGCCGTGCAAATATCTCATCATAACTATAATCATTTCCAAGGCAAGTAAGAATCGAAGTATTGCTCGTCAAAGCTAAAGCTGGTAAAGAAGAACGTTCTTTTTCAAACCGGCCAATCATTTCTGCTGCAATGTGCTGGGCATCGGCAGCACTTCCACCGTTACCACATAAAACCATCTTTCCGCCTCGTTTATAAGAATCTATTAATAGCTTTGCAGCTTTGCTGATTTTTTCAGGAAGTAATTCTTTTGAAGATGTTTTAACTTCTATACTTTTTTCAAACTCCTTTATAATTTCTTTAATCATTTTTCCTTTTTATATTGACTATTTTAGAAAACGCTTCTAATGTCTTTTCTGCAGTTTTTTGCCACGTAAAGAGTCCCGACTGAACAAAACCCTTATCGACCATTTCTCGCTGTTTCTTTTTGTCCTTTAGAACTAATTCTATTGCTTGACTAATCGAGCCGACGTCATTTGGATCAACATAAAAGGCTGCTTCACCACCGACTTCAGTAAGTGACGATATTTTTGAGGTAACAACCGGCACCCCGCATTTCATCGCTTCTAGGATAGGCAAACCGAAGCCTTCATAAAAAGAAGGGTAAACGAATAACGCTGCCCCGGAAAGGAGTGGTGGTAAATCTTCGTCAGGCACAGCATCGAGGAAAAGGACTCTATTATCAAGCTTCTTACTATTAACAAAGGTGAAAATTTCTTCATTATTCCATCCGTATCCTTTCCCTCCAGCAATAGCTAAATCGTAAGGAAATTGAGAGTCCTTTTTTAGAATTTTGAAGTAAGCTTCTATTAAGCCTAAAATGTTTTTACGAGGCTCAATCACCCCTACATCAAAAATGTAAGGTTTGTGAAGATGGTATTTCTCTCGCACTCGTTCTATCTCCTTTTCAGGCGCTTTTCGGAAATAATCATCAACACCTAAGTAGGCTACCTCTACTTTAAGAGGAGGCACTTTGGTAATTTCGATAATATCATTTTTTGTTGCTTCAGAGTCAGCAAGTACCAAATCGGCCTGTTTAATTGATATCGGTACTAGGTTTTGAAAGTAAAGGCGCTTGAACTTAGTGTGTTTATTAGCCTGGCTAAACCAGGTCATATCATGAATCGTGACAACCTCTTTCGTTGCTTTCACAATTGGTAATATATGCGAAGGTCCGAAGTACACATCAACTTTTTCTTTTTTCAGATCTAACGGCAAGAATGTATGTTCCCAAAGAATTCTTAACGAAGTAGGAATATTTATCTCTTTGGCTTTTGTGTTCGGAGTAAAAAAGCTCTCGATTAACTTCTTATTCTCCTTTGAGACGTAAAGAAGATACTCATTCTCCTTATCCAGAAGATACAAGTTCTCTAGTAAATTTTTTAAGTACCGACCCATTCCATGGTAAGTTGATTTCATTGCCAAGGTGTTAATTGCTATCTTCATTAAAGTACCCTCTATTTAGCACTTTTGTGCTTCTTTTACTACTTTCAACCAGGCATTTTTCCAATTTTCCAGATTGTAAATATCTTTAACTTTTTGCTGCTGCTTCTTACTAACAACATTACGATTTTGGTAAGTTTTCTTCATGACATTAGAAAGATCCTCAGAGTTAGGATCAGATTGATCGGTAGGTAAATCCACTAAACCTTGTGCGTTTGTCGAGACGGTAGCTATCCCACAACTCATACTTTCCAAAGCGGCTAGCGAAGTCCCCTCTCGTTGGAGAGTTGGAATAATTGTCATTTCAGAAGCAGAATAAACTTGAGGCATTTTTTTCCAATCAATGCTGCCTTTAAAAAATACTTTCTCTTTTAACTTTTCTTGATTAATTAACTTAAATAATTCCTGTTTATAATTTAGGTCAAAAAAATCTCCCACTATTACAAGGTTCGTTTCAGGAAAATCAACGTGGAATTTTGCAAAAGCCTGAATTGCCAAATGGATACCGCGAGGTCGAGAAATATTGCGCGGAACTAAAATTGAGTGTTGAGGAAAATCAGAAACAGGGTCAGCAGGTTTAAAGTATTCGGTATCAACACAGTTGGGAATAAACCACTTTCCGGGTAAAACTTCTTCAAACATTTTTGTCTTAGGTTTAACGTCAATCCCCATTTGTCGGAAATAATTAGTGTCGTTAGCAACCAGATATTTAAAATGAGTAAAGGAATGTTTTGCAATAGCTATCTTTAACTTTTGTGAAAGCGAAGTAGGAGGAATATCCCACTCACATCCATGAGATAAAACAATAACCTTTTTCTTCCACCATAAAGGTAATGAATGGAAAGCGTAATGACAAATAACTAAATCTTCACTTTTAAGCCTAACAAACTTCGTAAGAAGCGCTAGATTAAACCACCAGAGATCTAAAGCTCGTCCCCCTTTCAGTACCTTAAAGGCGTGTGGAATTAACGTTAAACCTTTCTCCTGTACACCGCTGTTAAACTGATAAACTGTTTGAGTACAGCCATACTCGGCAAGAATCTTACATAAATTCGCCAAATAAGTTTCTGCCCCACCTTTTATGGGTTTATATTCTGTACAAACATGACCAATTTTCATTTTTGTTTAATCTTTTTTATTTTATAAAGTTTATAAGTCAAGTAATAAGACAACATTAAGGCGTTTATAAAACCAAACCAACCATCTAAGAAACCCCTCTGGAAGAAATAAATTTTTAGAAACCTCAAAACAGGCTTAATCGTCTCTTTCCATTTTAACACATCTTTTTTAGCAATAGAATCTTCCGCCTCTAAAGTCGCATATTTTCTTACTTTGGCGAGGTAGTCCCCAAGATTCTTGTAGGTGTAGTGCTCAACCGATCCTTTTAGATAACCTACTTTTTTTAGATGAACCTGTTCATGAACCTTTCCTCCGTATCTACCTTCAAATACACCACATCTTTTTCTGAAAAGGCGCAAGTGGTAATCGGGGTAAAGTCCTCCATGTTTTAACCAACGATTACCAATGTAGTTCTTAAACGGAATATAATAACCATCAACCTCAGGAGACTCTTTTAAAGTTGTCTGAATTTCATAACTCAACTCTGAAGAAACTCGTTCATCTGCGTCTAGATTAAAGATCCATTCGTTTTTTGCTTTCTCGATACCAAAGTTTTTCTGACCTCCGTAACCTTCCCACATCCTAACATAAACACTATCCGCAAACTTCCTCGCAATGTTTTCAGTTTTGTCTTCGCTGGAAGAATCAATAACTACTATTTTTTGGTCTGCCCATCCTACAGAGTTTAAACAATCTTTTATATTTTTCTCTTCATTTTTAGCAATTACTACAACCGAAATTTTATTCATGGCCGAAATAGCCTTTCGTAAATCCAATCGCATCGGCTACATCTTTTGTAGTTATTATTAAAGGCGCGTAAGCTAACCAGGTAATAACTAAGTTCTTTCTCCACATGTGTCTACTGCGCCTTAACCAATATAAAATAATAATAAGCATAGCAGTTACTAAAATAAGCGTATTACTAAAAATACCAGTAAGAATTAAACAAATTAAAATTATATAAAAATAAATTTTTCTAAAATAATTTTTTGTATTTGTTCTTGCTAAACCATCCCCAAATGAGTAATTTTTATATTGATCGAAAAATTCTTTAATATTTTTACGCGGGCGCCAATAAACTATAGCATCTTTTGCTAACACGAATTCAAAACCTGCCTTTTTTAGATTAAGATCAAACAAAGTATCTTCTCCAGCAAAAGGTATAGATTCTGGATAACCTCCCACTTTTTTCCAAGCTTCTTTTTTAAACGCGATCGAACGACTTGAAGGAAGCCAGTTTTTTAGGTCTAAGTTGTCATGATCGGAAAGCAGTAGGGAAGAAGAAACACTTTCAAAAAAGGTTTTGGGATCTGGTTTAAAAAGTCCTGATACAACATACACCTTTGAATTTTCTTCAAACGGTCTGATTATATTTTCCAACCAATCATTTAAAAGGCGACAGCCGACATCAGTGCAAGCAATAATATCAAAACTAGCCGCCTTAATTGCTGCGTTACGCCCCACAGAAATTCCGCCAGATTTACTAACTAATTTCAAAGGAATTCCATGAGTGTTGTATTGGCGAATAATTTCGACTGTTTGATCCGAAGAGTTTCCATCACAAAATACTATTTCGTCTGGTTTCCTTGATTGATTTAACAGCGAGTCCAAAAACTCCTTGATTGCTTTGCTTTCGTTTTTAAATGTCGTGATTACAGAAACTTTAACCATTTTTTATTTCTGAACAATAATATGCAGACCTTCCCCCTTATTATACTTTATTAGTAGTGGTTTTATAATATCTCCAACAAATCTAAACTGGGAAAAAGTTTTTCTGCTTCCTTTTACCAACGCTAACGTAATATTTTTGTGCTGACTAATAGGTTCCATTCGAAGAGAATATGCGTTTTCAACGTGAGAAAAAACCCTACCTATTAGTCTCCACGGAGTGCTTGCCACCTCCCCAACCAGCTCGCCTGAGTCACCGTTGTTAGTACTCATTGCAATCACTCTAAATCTGGTTTTTGTAAGCAATTTAGTTAAAGTTTCAGCACTAAAATGAAAAGTATGATTAGGGGGGATGAGTTTATTCCAATACTTTTTCGTCAAATGAGAAATAAAGCTATCAACGTTTGGAACATTTATCACTACAATACCACCTTTTTTCAACATATTATATGATAAATTCATATCTCTAACAGGATTATCAGAATGTTCCAAAACATCGTACATAGTAATAACATCTAAAGGGGGAAGAACCTTGGGACCAATTTTTGCTAGTGTTGATTTTAAAACGTTTAGCTTAAGCTCTCTTGATGCAACGCCAAATCCCCAATTCGAAATTTCTAAACCAAAAGTCTCTAAGCCATTTTCCCGAGCACAATCAAGAAAGAAACCTGCCCCACAACCAACGTCAAGAATACTTTTTGCCTCAGGATAAAATTTCAAAATCTCTTTCACTCTTCCTATATAACCCAAGTCTTTCCAATATTTTTCTCGATGCTTAAGGTAATCTATAACTAAATAATCAGTACCTAAACCATTAAAAGCTACCTGTTGAGTGTCGTAATACGTACTCAAAATTTCATCAGAAAGAAAAGGATACGTGAAGATTGTTTTACAACTAGAACATTTACGCAAGTCAAAACACTTTTCAATTCCATAACCTTTAACGTCCTCATAAAAAACGTCTGTTTCCAAAGATCCGCACATCTTACATCTAATTTTTTCCATGTAACCCCCTTATTTAATCACTATTAAAATAATTTTTCTCTATTTTTATTGAAATTCGCTCCCAATTATAATTTTTTTCAATTTCTTCTTTAGCTAATTTACCAACGTTAATGCCTTCTGAAGAATTATTTAAAACATCGCTTATTTTTTGAGCTAAATCTTCACTATTTTCAGATTCAAATAGATAACCGGTTACTCCATCTTTTATCAAATCAGGTATTCCACCTACCCTACTTCCAATCACGGGTTTCTCACAAGCCATTGCCTCCGCTAAAACAATTCCAAACACTTCTCCCCTAGTAGGCAAAACAAAAACATCGCATGCGTGAAAAGCAATTAATACTTCCCTTCGCGAGAATTCTTTAATAAAAACTGTATTAACTAGATTATAGTCACTAATAAGCTTTTTTAGCCTTTGATAGTACTCAATGTCTCCTACTGGGCCAATAATTAAAACTTGAATCTTTTGGTCTGATAATTTATTAACTGCCTCTATCAGGGTATCTATCCCCTTAGCAAGTACGATACGGCCTACAAAAAGAATTAATTTCTTTGCAGGATCAATGTTTTTTTTCTTAAACTCTTTTATCTCTTTCTCAGTTACACTCTGAATCTCTTTAATATCTACTCCGTTAGGAATAACAGTTAACTTGTCTTCAGAAATATCTGTAAGTTTTTGAAAAGCCTTTTTCTCGCTCGGTGAAACTGCAAACAGACGATTTATCCGTTTCAATTTTGGAATTAAAAACAAACGCCAGTACCAGGGAGTAAGAAAAGTTTTGAACGTTTTTTCCAAATCATTGGGACTAAAATGAGGTGTCACAAATATTTTTTTGTTTGAACTTTTTGCTACTTCAAACGCTTGTCTAAAGTGGTCAGAAGGAATAGAATGACAATGTATTACATCGAAATCGCCAGATAATAATACCTTTTTAATTGGTCCAAAGCTAAGCTTCTGGGCAAAAAAGTTTTTTCCTCTTATTTGTTTACCAGGAAAACGGTGCATCACAACTCCATTGACATTTTCTTCTTTTACAATAATCCTTTTTTTTAATTGTAATGAATCAAAATCACTAGTAAAAACCTCTACTCGATGACCTCTGGCGACAAGTTGCTCTGATAAATTTTTAACGTGGCTTTCCACCCCTCCAATTGAAGGATAGTAAAGGTAAGATATTTGTGCAATTTTCACTCCTGAACCAACCTTTCAAATTCTTTAACTACTACTTTCATAGAATATTTATCCTCTAAAATTTTCTTCGCTCTTTGAGAAATCTCTTTCGCAAAATTCTTATCTTTTACAAGGAGTTTAATTTTTTCGGCGAGTTCTTGATCGTTTCCGGGTTCAAATAATAAACCGTTCTCTCGATCCGTAACCCACGATGCAATCCCACCTACAGAACTGCCAATAACCGGGGTATTACAAGCCATCGCTTCCCCTAAAACCAAACCAAAGGCCTCCGCCTCTGGATTGTAACCGCCTAGAGCATCTTTATAAACGGAAGGTAAAACGAAAACATCAAACAATGAGTAGTAAACGTTTATTTTATCCTCGGGAATAAATCCTAAAAACTCCACTTCTGAGTTTAAATTTTCTTTTTTCACCAAATCTTGGAGGTAATCTAAGAAGGGTCCCTTTCCCCCAATTAATAATTTAACTTTAAAACCTTCCTTTCTTAGTCGGCTTACCGAGCGCACTAAAACATCAATACCTTTGCTCGCCAAAAGTCTGCCGATGTAACCAATAACTAGCTTACCTTTGTATTTGTCTTTTAGATCGCACGGAATCTCTGATTCTACAAATGAAGTGGTATCTAGTCCGTATTGAATTGTAACTGTTTTCTCTTTCGAAACAATACCTTTGTAAAACTCACCAGCCGTACTGCTCGGGATCACTAGCTGATCAACCAACGGTACATTTAACTTAGAAAGCAGCAATGATTTGAAATTAAATCTCGGATTAAACCCTAAATGTAAAACTACTATCTTAGACTTTGTTAACTTACTGATCAACCCTCCTGTTGTTGTGAAAAGAATCGGCAGCTGGTTAGCAATAATAAGATCATACTTCCCTGTAAACAACATCGTGGGTAATTTTGGCGACCAGGCTTTCATGATAGAGTGTTGCCCAAATAGCTTTAAATAATAAACTCTTAAGTTTTTGTTTACACTTAATTGATCAATCTCGATTCCAGGTAACTTGCCAGTTACGAAATCAACCCGGTGGCCGGCATTTGATAAGGCGTTCGCTAAAGAAAACGGATAAGTCTCGCCACCCCCAGTAACTAAACCATTCGGAAGGCGGGCAATGTTGCCTTGAATTGGCGGGGGAAACGGATAAATTACAGCAACCTTCATTCCTCAACCTCATTTCAAAAATAATTTTAAATTATTCTGACTATAATTATTTGTAACAAAATCCAAGTACCCGAGCAAGTATGCTAATGTGCTATCTAAAGTCAAATGCTCAATACTTTTAAGCATTGGGATAAATAAATAATCCGGCATACTCTTAAAGAAGTATCTCAAAAATCCACTTTTTAACCTTTTTCTCGTAAAAAGGAGTCTGTTCCTGGTGACTAGATAATTCTGAAAGGCCCCTCTTTTATCAATCGGCGGATATGGCATCTTGTGCCAAATCTTAGCCTTTGGCGCCCCAAGAACTTTTTGTCCTATCTCCTTAACCCGAAAACACCAATCCGACTCTTCAAAATAAGCAAAAAAGCGTTCGTCCAACAAGCCTACCTTATCAATTGTTTCCTTCTTAATTAACAGACAACAACCCCCCACGTAATCATATTCTTTAACTTCTTTAAAATCTTCGTCTTTTCCATCAAAACCATCAGAAACGATCTTAGAATTATTGACGTCCAAATACAAACCAAAGTGAATAAGTTTTTCTGGCCGTTCCATAAAAAACACCTTTGAACCAATTACCCCCGCTTCTAGGTGAGTCTTGCCCACCTTAACCATTTCTGACAAAAATTTTGGATCAACCGTTGTATCAGTGTTTAGCAGCAAAACATAATTCGCACCATCCCCAAGCGCTTTCCGAATCCCAATGTTATTTCCCTTGGCGAATCCTTCATTTTTTTCATTTTTTATTAAGATGATTTCTGGAAATTCTTTTTTCAACGCCTCACCTTCTTTATTACTAGAACCATTATCAACTAAATAAATTTGATAATTCGAATAGTTGATCTTTTTTAAAGATTGTAAGCATTTCTGACTATCCTTGAAACTATTCCAATTCAGAAGAACTATCCCTACTTTCGGTAACATAATTACAACCTTAATTTAAAACCTTTTTATAAACTTTTTCTATTTTTTCCGCTACAACTTTATTGGAAAAGTTATTCTCCGCTCTGGTGCGAGCTTTCTTTTTTAAATCGTTCATTTTATCTGGATTAGAAATTACAAAATCTAGTTTTTCATAAATATCATACCAGTCAGCCGGCTGAACCAGCAGCCCGGCTTTATCAATTACCTCTGGAATGGAACCACTCAATCCACCAATAACCACTTTCCCACAAGCCATTGCTTCGGCAAAAACCATTCCAAACTGCTCTTGCCAAATCGGAGTCGGAATACTCGGTAAAATAAAAACATCCGAGGCGGCGTAATAATTAGGCATTTTTTCATAAGGGGCGGTAAGAAAGTGAACTCTTTTTGTAAGATTAAGGTTCTTTACGACTAATTTAATTAAAGATTCCTCTGGTCCAGAACCAACCAAAACAAGGTGGGCATCTAGATTTTGCCTAATCGAAAGAATTTTTTTTAGAGCTAAGACTATATTTAACATCCCTTTTTCCCAGACTAGTCGACCTGAGGACATGATAACAAACGCGTCTTTGGAGATTTTTAAACTTTTCCGAACTGAATTTTCTTCTCGAGTAGAAAAATGTTGGGTATCAATACCCGGCATTATAACCGAAATCTTATCTTTATTTACTCCATAAAAAATCAACATTTCCCTCGCTCTTTCTGAAGTAACACAAAAGTGGTCAATTTCTTCCCAATCTTTTATAAGTCGACGGCTAGGATCTCGATATTCCAAAAAGGGAATATTTTCCCAAACGGTCGTAACGACTTTTTTAACGTAACCTAATCTTTTCACTTTCAACGCTTGCTTAGTATAACTTGTATACAATTCTGCGGTATGAACTAGGTCAAACCCTTTAAGTTGTTCCTCTAAACCAAAAAGGTAGTCTTCATTTCCCAGTTTTTTGGCGATTAATTTGTGGACTCTCCGAAACCGGCAACCTGTTTCGGCAAGGGAACGGAGATAAATAACGGGAAATTTAATTGCTGAAGTATCATAATTATGCTTCGTGGTTGTGAAACCCACTAACTCATAATCGGTTAGCAACGGCTCGTAATTTTGCATCTCAAACTTGTTCAAGTTTGAACCACGAATTATGGCCACCTTTTCCATTAAGGTTTTCTCGCTTTCATAATAATATCCATTGCCAAAGAAGGAAATATTTTTCCAGTTTTAGCCAACCAAGGCCACTTCACATCGTCACCAATTTCTTGAGAAAGAGGGGGAATAAAATTACCAGTGTGAGCCTCCACCTTGAACCCGTTATCAGTTAGATGCCTTTTTAGGGCTTTCGGAGTGTAGGAGCGAACATGCCCGTAAGACTCAATTTTATAATCCACCCACCGAGGATACTTACCAAACAAAAGCCTAACCCTATTTTCCAAGCTTGCAAGATTAGGGGTAGTAATAATAACTACCCCATCCTTTTTCAAGATCCGATGTAGCTCTTTTATAAAAGCATCCGTATCTACTAAGTGTTCAATTATTTCTCCGGCAATTATCGCCTTAAAAGTATTATCTTTAAACGGCAATTCTTCTGAAACGTCCCCTACCTGACAATTAACGCCCTTTTTCTTGGCTTCTGCCACTTTCTGATTACTGATTTCTAACCCGAAGGGCTCCCAACCAAGGTCAGCAAAACCAGCCACGAAATCTCCTGAAGAGCAGCCAACATCAAGAATCTTTCCAGGCTTTTCCCCTACCAAAAGTTCGATAATCCGCTTAAACCTAGACTCTCTCAAATCCATGTTCCATTTTGTAAAGAATGTTTTGTTTTGCTGACTATGCTTGTTCATGGTTTTTATTTTACCTCTCTTAAAAATTATGTTACTTTGTTCTTTTCAAAATTGAGAAAAGGAAGAGTATATCACTCTTTTCTATAAACCCTAAGAGTATAATTAACACAAGATATACTCCAGCCCCAGTTATTATTAAAAAGTAAATATTCAAATTTAAGAAAATCAAAACAAAGGCCATTAGTAATGCAGCAAAAAATGCTTGACCAATTTTTTTCAAGACTCCAACCTTTATAATTTTCCTAGTATAATAATAAAAAGAGGCTAAAACGTAAAACTCAGTAACCATTGTCGCCAAAGCCGCCCCAAACAAACCAAGAGTCGGTATAAGTAAGGAAATAAAAACTATGTTTAGAAGGGAGCCTACCACCGTACTCTTCATATATTGTTTTTCGTGGCCACTGGCTAAAAGGAAAGTACCGAAACTAACGTTTACAAAAATTGTAAAAATACTCCAAATTAAGACTTGAAAAGGCAACACGCTCTGTTGATAAGCCTCCCCATAAATAGTATCAATAATAGGCCTAGCTAGAACAGTACCGCCAACGGCGAGAGGCACAGATAAGAAAATAAGAAGCTTAGAAGTTTGATTAATTAAACTATTAACTTTCTCTGGATTACTTTTTAAGAGACTAGTCAAAGTCGGATATATAGCCGCTTGAAAAAATCGCGCAATGCTAACCAATAACAAAACAATTTTGTATCCGGCACTATAATACCCTACAGCCTCTGATCCTTTTGCAAACTGTATAAAAACTGAATCAAATGTGTAATAAAGATTAGTGGATAAAGTTGCCACAACGAAAGGAATTGCTTGGTAAAATAAAACCTTAGTTTTTTCTAGATCAATCCTGGTTAGGGAAAAAGATAAGTGCATTCTTAAAAGGATAAAAACCAAAATAACGGCAATTAATCCTGATAAAAACTGCGCAAAGGGTACTACTAGTATATTTTTTGTGAGGTAAATAAAAACAAAGGCGATAATTAAAGTAATTACTTGAATTGCTATTCTAGATACGGCAGTAAACTCCATACGCTCGTGAGCTTCAAAGACGTAACCTAAACTCAAAGCATTTGGAATCATCGATAAACCAAAGAGAAAAGTCAATAACTTTAAGTTAATGTTTAATGGGATAAAAATTAATAACACTCCCATCAAAGTTGTTAACAATACTGCTAAACCAATTTGTAAAACGGTAATATTTGTAGCTAGATAGTTAGTTTTCGATCTATCTTTAGCGATTTCACGGATACCCAAAGTAGTTAAACCAAAATCTGAAAAAAGGGCAAAGTATGACGTGAAAGCCGTCGCGAAAGCCAGTTGGCCAAAAACATTAGCACCCAAACTACGAGCAATATATATTGTTAAAATAGTACTTAAAACCCTTGTGACAACTTCGGCAAAACCCAAAGAAAGAAAATTTTTAAACACTCGCTGGCTAGTTCTCATAAGTTAAGTTAGTTCCTCAAATGACCTCTTAATTATATCAACAATCCGCCAGGCAGATTTCCCATCTCCATAAGGATTAACTGCATTAGACATCTTACCATAAAACACTTTATCTGAAAGTAACTTATCGACAATTTCAAAAATATTAACCTGTCTCGTTCCTGCTAAAATAGCCGTGCCAGCTTCAATTCCCTCCGGTCTCTCTGTTGTTTCGCGTAAAATAACCACTGGTTTTCCTAGAGAAGGAGCCTCTTCTTGAATTCCTCCTGAATCAGTTAAAACAATACATGAAGACTTCATTAATTTTACCAAATCTCTATAATCCAAGGGATCCACTAAGTGCACTCTCGGATTATTATTATCCAATTTTTCATGAGCTAATTTTCGGACGTTTGGATTTAAATGAACAGGAAATACTACTTCAACATCTTGATGCTTTTTTAGAATTTCCTTGATCGCTTCGTAGATTTCCTTCATTCCCCCGCTTAGGTAATTTTCTCGTCGATGGGTAGTTAACAAGATAATTTTCTTATTAGAGAAATCAACAGTTTTTAGAGAATCGTTCGTAATCTCGTATGACTGATTGGCAACCCATAATAAGGCGTCAATAACAGTGTTGCCGGTAACAAAAATCTTCTTTTCTGGAATTCCCTCTTTTATCAAGTTTTGTTTTCCTAGTATAGTTGGACAAAAGTAAAAATCCGCAAAACTGTCAACGACCCGCCTATTCATTTCCTCTGGCCAGGGGTTTTGGAGATTGTTAGTTCGAAGGCCAGCTTCAACGTGACCTATTTTTATCTTATGGTAAAAGGCCGCTAATGCGCCCGCTAAAACTGTTGTAGTATCTCCTTGAACTAATACCACGTCTGGTCGATCCTTAGAAAAAATTTCCTCCATCCCTTTCAGAACTTTAATTGTTACATCAGCTAAAGTTTGATTAGAACTCATTATGTTTAAATCATAATCTGGTTTAATATCGAAGATACCAAGCACTTGATCTAACATCTCTCGATGCTGGGCAGTAACAACAACCGTAGACCTAATTTTAGCAGGATACTTCTCTAACTCTTTGATTACTGGAGCCATTTTTATCGCTTCCGGCCTTGTCCCCAAAATTGACATTACATGAGTCATTTTGAACCTCTTTTTAACTGAGCTTTCAAGTAAAATTGAGTCACAAAAAGATCGCTGAACTTATGTCCAGTCAAAAAATCAAAAATCTTATGTTTAAGGCGCCAAGGATTTTTATTATAATCTATTTTTTCGAGGGTAAAACCCTCCGCTTCAAACATTTCTTTTATTTGTTCTCTGGTAAAAAACCTAAGATGTCCTTTATCAAGAAGACCGGAGTCCTCATAACGCCACTCACCTTTGATAAGAAGAGGCTTAATAAGCATGTAGTTTCGAATATTCGGAATACTAGCTACAATGCGGCCATCTCTTTTTAAGTAGTTCTTGATTTTATTAATCAACGACCAGGGGTCAGTTAGGTGTTCTAGAATATCGGCAAGAATAATATAATCGAAGTAATTGCTATAGGGCAAATCCATTTCCTCTATATTTCCTGGAAGTATCTTATCAAGATTTCTTCTTGCGACCTCGACCGATTCTTTATTTATCTCTATTCCCACTGTTTCAGAGGCAACGCCAAGTTCTTTCAAAGTCGTTAACGTTGCCCCCTCACCACAGCCAATTTCTAAAATCTTTTTCCTCTTACCTTCAAAAAATGGTAGTAATTCATTTCTAGAAACACCAAAATATCCGTCTTTTTTAGTCGTGTAAAATTTTTCAATCATTTTCGCCCCCTCAATAAATCTTATTTTTGCTGGTTTATGAACAATTCCTTTCGCTCTAATAAAAATTTCAATTACGTGTGCCCTTTTTTGTACCAATGTTCCCAAAGCTTGACGTCTTTACTAAATTGGTAAAAAGACATCAGTACTGCTAAAACAAAGCCATGCTCTCCGTCTTTATAACCTTGTCCTTTTACATACTCTCTTAAAAAAGCTCTAAAGCTATTGAAAACTAATTTCCCTATACTAATTTTTTCCCCCGCCTTAAACCGATCGTCGGCTTCTTTTTGCGTGTATAAATTTAATTTGGAAATAAATTCCGAAACATCGGTGTGGCCAACGTGAAGAATAGGGTTCTTTAGATGACCCACCCCACCATTAACTTGCACTACTTCATGCACATCTTTTGTCCAGCTACCTTTACTTTTTTTGTATAAACGTATATGTTCTTGGGGAGACCATTTTCCGTGGAGAATCCATTTGCCAAAGATAAAATCTTTGGTTGGAAGAAAATAACCGTTAAAGTTTTTTTCTTCCAAGGCTTCTTCTATTTCCGTCCGAAGCTCTAGGGATATGCGCTCGTCAGCATCTAAACATAAAACCCAGTCATTACGGCATTTCTGGGCACCCCAATTTTTTTGCTCCGAGTAACCCAGCCATTCATTATAATAAACTTCCTTGGTATACTTTTTGGCAATCTCTTCTGTCTTATCAGTGCTGCCAGAATCAACCACCACGATTTCATCGGCCCATCTTACAGACTCCAAACAATCTGAGAGATGTTCCTCTTCATTTTTAGTAATAACTAAAACTGATAATTTACTCATAATTAACAAAATCCCTCAGGGCATTTCTTAAACCCCCTATCGCCATTATAAGCTTTAGAGCAAAAACTTCCCAGTGGGGATGAACCTCCTTAAAAAAAATAATCCTGCTTTCCAATAATTTCCTATCCATTTCCTTTTTTACTTTCTCACTACTTTCGCCGCCTAAATGAATTACTCGCAACTGGGCTAGGGACATTACTATCCAACCGGACTTTTTAATTCTATAACATAAATCCACATCTTCGCTGTACATAAAATAGTCTTCGCAAAGCGAACCTATCTGATCGATTACCTCTTTACGAACCATTAAGCAAGCCCCGGCTATCGTGTCAACTTCTAAGTCAGAAAGTTTTTCTTCTGGATACCAAGCCGTCATTTTTTTAAATAAATACTCATTAAAGTAATGCCAAAGGGAAGGAAACTTTGCTGCTGATTGTTGGATCTTCCCGTCCCGCCCCACCAATCTCGGACTGACCGCTCCCACCTTAGGATTCTTGTCCATGAAATCAACCAAGTCTTCCAACGCCTTATCCAAAACGACCGTATCGCTATTTAAAAGCAAAAAATATCTTCCTTTAGCCTTATTCATTCCTCGATTATTTGCCCGAGCAAACCCAACGTTTTGCTGGTTCTCGATTATCACAACCCCTGGAAATTCTTTTTTTATCGCGGCTACACTTCCATCAAAAGAAGCGTTGTCGACTAGAATAATTTCAAAACTTATATTTTTAGTTTGCCCATAAATCGATCTAAGACAATCAAGCGTTACTTCTTTAGTATTCCAATTGACGATAATAATTGACAATTCCAAACTCATTTTTTCTTCCTAGTGGCCTTTACCAGATATTGCTCTATAAATAGCCTTCCCAACTGGCCAAACATCAACCTATTTAGCCAGTCCTGTTTCCGATTGTCAAAGGCAACGTTGATTCTCAAATCTACGACTCTAAAATCTAAGCACGACAGCAATTTTTCAATGCTTTTTTTAGTGAAAAAGCGCAAGTGCCCTCGATCCATAACACCCGCTTCTTTGTATTCAAAGGAACCTTTAAGGAATACTTCCCTAAATATCCGCCAGTTCCGGATGTTTGGGATACTTAAAATTAAGTAACCATCTTTTTTTAAGTAACCTACCGCTCGATTAACGGTCTCCCATGGATCTGAGGTGTGTTCAATAACGTCAGCTAAAATAATGTAGTCGAAATAATTTTTGTAAGGCAGAGTCAATTCCTCAACGTTGCCAACGAAAACTTTATCCAGAAATTTTTCGGCCGCCTTAGCCGATTCCTTATGTATCTCCACCCCGACTATTTCCTTAGCAATTCCTAATCTTTTCAATTCCCTCAAGATCGCCCCTGTGCCACAACCGACATCTAAAATCTTTTTATTTTTCCCCTCAAAAAAGGGTAGGAGTTCACTTCGGACGCCAGAAAAATATGGATCTTGTTTCGTCTTATAAAAATCCTCAATCATGAATTACTCCTCTTTCTCTAAAAAAGGTTAGGATAAAATCGAAGTCGTTTTTATCTAGGAATCTAAAAATAAAAACCGCCGAGAAGTATAAAACTGCCCCTAAAGTAATTAAAACCAAAACATTTAAATCCAAGAAAACCAAAATGGCCCCCATGGCGACTGCCGTAAAAAAAGCTTGAATTAAATTTTTAAGTATCGAAACTTTAATTACTTTTGAACTGTAGTAATAAAGCGAAATTAAGACGTAAAATTCGGTAATCATCGTGGCAATCGCGGCCCCCACCAGACTGAATTTTGGAATTAAAACCAAATTAAAGATCAGATTTAGAGCTGCTCCCATCACGGCACTTTTGGTATACTGCCTCTCCCTGCCTGCAGCCAGTAAAGTGGCTCCGAAACTGACATTAACGTAAATGGTAAATATGCTCCAAATCAAGATTTGAAACGGTAAAATACTCTCGGTGTAAGCGTTGCCATAAAGAAAACTGATAATCTTTGGGGCCAACACGGTGCCGCCTACGGCAATCGGTAAACAGATAAAAATAAGTAACTTAGAAGTGCGCGCTACTAACTCGTTAGCTTTTTCTAGATCGGCTTTAAGAAAATTCGTCAACGTAGGATAAATGGCTGTTTGAAAAAAACCGGCAAAACCGATCAACAGCAAAACAACTTTATAGCCGGCACTATAATAGCCAACCACAGTGGAACCTTTCAAAAACTGAAGGATAATGGAATCAAGACTGTAATAAATTTGGATCGCCAGCCCTGAAATAACAAACGGAATCGCCAAGCGGAACAAAAACCTAATTTTTGCAAATTCTATTTGAGACCAAGAAAAATAAATGAAGCGTTTTAATAAATAATAGATGAGCAAGGCGCTGAGCAAACCAACCAGAAATTGGACAATTGGAAGAGCTAAGATATTTTTAGTGAAGTAAATTAGCGCAAAAGCGGTCACGACCGTCAGTATCTGGGTCAAAATCCGCACAAGGGCCGTAAATTCCATTTTTTCATAGGCTTGGAAAACGTAAGTTAAACTAAATGCTCCTGGCAGCATCGACAAACCGACAAGGAAAGTCAACCATTTTAGGTTGATTTCTAAGGGCATAAAAAAGAGTAATCCACCAAGAACACCAATCAAAATAAGAGATAACCAGACTTGCAAAGCAGTAATATTTGTCGCAAACGAAGGGGTTTGGGACTTGTCGCGGGCAATTTCTCTAATTCCTAAAGTCGTTAGACCAAAATCAGAAAAAAGATTAAAGTAATTAGTGAAAGCAATAGCAAAAGCCAACTGACCAAAAACACTTGCTCCCATACTTCTAGCGATGTAAACCGACAAAACAGTACTCAACAGCCGAGCAATGATATCGGCCCCGGTTAAAGACAAAAAATTTTTTATTATCCTCTGACTTGTTTTCATAATTATTTAACCGTAACACTCTTTGCTAAATTTCGAGGCTTATCAGGATCGCACTTTCGCTTAACGGCCAAGAAATAGGCCAAAAGTTGACCGACAATCGAATTTGTGATGGCTGTCCCATCTCCCGTGTCTTCTACCTTTATCCAGTCATCAAAAACGTCTGCGTCTTTGAAACTCACTCCGATAATATGCCCACCCCTAGCCTTCATCTCCATCGCTCCCGAAATGATTCCCCCGTAAGTTTCATCGTTAGGGGCAAAAACGAGACAGGGCGTTTCTGGCTCAATTAGAGCGATCACTCCGTGTTTCAGTTCGCCACCCGGAAATCCCTCGGCGTGAATGTAGCTGACTTCCTTGATTTTTAAGGCGGCTTCCATCGAAACGGGGTAACTTAAACCTCGTCCGACGATATAAATATGGTTTTTGTCCTTAATTTTTTCCGCCAACTTTTCGATTTTTTCCACGGTTTCTTTGTCTAGTAACCTTTTTATTTCCCTAACTGTTTGCTCTAAAATCCTCACCCCTTCCTTTCCGGTTCCTGATAACTGCGAGGCGATCAAGAAAAGAAGCGCGATCTTGGCCGTGAAACTCTTAGTCGCGCAAACGCTCTTTTCGGGCCCCGCGCCCAAAAGAATTTTATAATCGCTCATTCGGTATAAAGTCGAACCTAAAACATTGGTTAGGGAAGCCACCTTAGCTCCTTTTTCCAACGCGAGCTTTATCGAATCAATAATATCAATGGTTTCTCCGCTTTGGGATAAAGCGACAACTAAACTTCTTGGTGTTAAGAAATGTTCCAGATAACCGAATTCGCTGCCAACGTTAAAATTAACGTGGCGCTTAGCTATCCTTGAAAAAAGATACTGTCCCGTCAAGGCCGCATGGGCAGCCGTCCCGCAGCCAACTAAAAACGCTCCGTAGGAAGAGCGGATAAAATCCGCCAATTCTTCTACTTGCCGACTCGAAGTCTTAATAATACCTTCAAGGATCTTTGGCTGCTCATAAATTTCCTTTACCATGAAATGCGGAAAATTTCCCAATTCCGCACTTTCTGGCTCCCAATCTAATTTTTGGGTCTTTGGCTCGATTTCTACCCCAGTTGAAAGATTAAAAACCTTGATCCCTGAAGCATCTAAAACCGCCGCTTGGTTATCTTCCAAGAAGGCGACATTTTTGGTGTAAGGTAAAATAGCCGAAGCATCCGAAGAAACAAAAAATTCACCCTCCCCAAAACCTAAAACAATTGGTGATCCATTCTTCGCCACCACTAATTGGTTGCCTTTTAGGCTAACTACTGCGTTAAGGCCAATCAACTTTTTAAAAGCTTCTCTCATTGCCTCAGAAAAATTTTTTGTTTGGATCAAATCCTCCAGTAAGTGGACAATAACTTCAGTATCTGTTTCTGAGGTAAATCGATGTTTTTCCTTTAGTTCTTTTTTTAATTCGGAAAAGTTTTCGACTATCCCATTATGCACCAGAGCGATCGTTTCCGTGCAGTCTAAATGGGGGTGGGAATTTTGGACAGTTACTCCTCCGTGAGTCGCCCAGCGAGTATGTCCCAAACCAACGTGAGAAGAGGGAAGAGAAACTTTTGCTTCCCCAATTTTTCCCGCTTTTCTTTCCACCCTCAAGCAAGCCTTATCTTCAACAACCACACCCCAAGAATCATAGCCACGATACTCCAACCTTTTGAGGCCTTCGAGGACAATCTCGGCAGCGTTATTCTTTTTTCCCACGTAACCAAAGATTCCACACATGATAACAAACTTAAAATTGCTTTAAAACTTGCACTCCTAGTTTTATATTCCTAAAATTGACTTGGCTAGTTTCTCTGGATCGTGCCTAAATAGTTTCCCAGAAGATACTAGGGAACGACTAATAACTTTTTTAACTAATCTTTGGCATTCTTCTTCATCATATTCAACCAGAAAAGCGTTTTCTTTTTGGTAATTTTCCATTTGAATCTTGTTGGTCCGGCCTTTGTTTACAATTGCATAATCAATTTTGGCTCCATCACCCAAGTATTTCAAAACCTCTTTAATAAAATCTGAAGCCTTAAAATGATCTGATTCACCGTGTTTGGTCATCAAATTGGCAACATAAACCTTTTTCGCCCGAGAAGATTTGATTGCTTCCGACACCCCACTAACTAAAAGGTTCGGAATAATGCTGCTGTAAAGGTCTCCTGGCCCAATCACCAGAATATTGGCTTCCTTAATCGATTGGAGAACTGGTAAATAAACAGACGCTTTTGGGTCGAGGTAAACATGGTCAATTTTTATCTCCGGCTTAATTTTCCGAACATCAATATTTGTTTCTCCGCGGATAATCGTCCCATCAACCAATTTGGCGCAAAGCTCAGTATTCGTCAAAGTTACTGGCAAAACCCGACCCTTGACGGTTAAAATTTTTGCCGCTTCCTCGATTGCTTTTTCTGTTCCCCCGGTAATCTCGGTTAATGCTGTCAAAAATAAATTTCCAAAACTATGTCCATTTAAAGAACTATTTTTTTCAAAACGAAAGTTAAAAAGCTGGCGGAGTATCAGGTCTTCTTCGCTTAAAGCCACTAAACATTGGCGGACATCGCCGGGAGGAAGATGACCAAATTCATCCCGCAACCTTCCCGAACTACCACCGCTGTCCATCATAGAAACAATTGCCGTTAACTCCACCCCGCGAAATTTCTTTAATCCCGTTAAAACAGTATATGTTCCCGTCCCTCCTCCAATAACGACAATTTTCATTTATCCTTCTTTCTTCTCCAAATTCAATTCCCACTTCCAGGCGCTCGACATCATTTCGTTGATATCTCTTTGGGGATCCCATTTCAATTTTTCGATTGCTTTTTTATTGTCAGCGTAAATTGCCACGACATCACCGGGCCGCCTCGGGCCAAAAGTATAATTTAATTTCACCCCAGTACTACCCTCAAAAGCCTTGACCGCTTCCAAAACGGTCACACCCGTTCCCGAACCAAGATTAAATATTTCGTAATTTGAACCATTTTTTGAATCAACTAAATATTGTACAGCTTTAGTGTGAGCATTTGCGATATCCATCACGTGAATATAATCCCTAATGCAAGTGCCATCTCGAGTGGAATAATCCTTGCCATAAATAGTTAACTCCTTGATTTTTCCGATTGCCGTCTGGGTAATCACCGGAACTAGATTCTCAGGCTTACCATAAGGAACTTCGCCAATCAAACCAGATTCATGAGCCCCAACGGGATTGAAATACCGAAGCATAACACTCTTAGTGGAGCTAACTTTTGAAAGATCAAAAATAATCTTTTCTCCGATCTGCTTTGTCCGGGCATACGGACATTCAGCTTCTTTCAAAGGGCTCTCTTCCGTCACGGGTAAAGTATCAATATTGCCGTAAACCGCGCAAGAAGAAGAAAAGACAAAATAAGGTATCTTAAATTCAACAAGGCAATCCAAAACACTAAGCAAAGAATCTATATTGTTCCGGTAATACAACAAAGGATTTTCCACCGATTCTGGAACCGTTTTGTATGCAGCGAAATGAATTACCGCTGAAAGATCCCGATTCTGTTCAAAAACTTCTCTCGTCCTCCCAGAATCGCATAAGTTTACCCGGTAATTTTTAATTTCTTTGCCAGTAATTTTGGCAACACCTTTGAGGATCTCTTCGTTTGAACGAGAATTGTCATCAATCGAGATAACATCAAAACCTTCGTTGACTAAGTCAACGGTAGTGTGAGCTCCGATATACCCGCAACCGCCAGTTATTAAAACTTTCACTTAAGACCTCCATTAGAATTATCTAGCTGTTCTTTGATCTTTCTCAAGCCAGCTTCAAAATCACTCATCGTAAAGCTGATTTCTTTTTCCGCTTTTTCCACGTTTAAGCAACTCAACTTTGGCTGCCTTGCCACTCGGTTAGTTCTAGCCGTAAATTCTTCCAGCGAAATTGGCTGAACTAAGCTCTTTTCAAAACCAAACACTTCACAAACCTTTTGGCCCATTTCATAAAAGGTAAGGCAATCGTGGCCGGCCACATGGAAAACGCCGGTGGACCCTTTCTCAATCAGCCTGAAAATTACTTCTATCAAATCATCGGCAAAAGTCGGGCTGATATACTGGTCGTTCACCAAGGTTAATGTTTCTCCATTTTGCAGTTTTGGAATCATCCAACGGACAGTGTCAGACTTAGCTTCAAACCGTGCTCTGTAAGGATAGGATAAACGGATAATCAGATAATTCAAACCGTTTTTCATCAAGGCCTGCTCGGCTTCATATTTGGTTTGGCCGTAATAATTAATGGGTTCTTGTTGATCATTTTCTTGGTAGCTTTTGCTGTTTCCTTTAAAGGTATGGTCCGTAGAAAGAAATATCACTTTCGCACCAACTTTTTTCGCCGCTTTCGCAATATTTTTTGTTCCTTCAACGTTAATATTCCAAGCCAATTTCTTGTTGCTCTCAGCGCCATTGACATCCGTATAAGCAGCCATGTGCAACACGGCCGCTGGATGGGCCTCTAAAATCGCCTTTTCAATTGCCTGGCTATCCGTAATATCAGCTTTTACCAAGGAGGTATTTTCGAACTCAGATGGAGCGTCATTTCGATCTAAAGCAACGATTTCAAAACGACCGTTATTTAATTCTAAGAACCTGGTGCCAATTAATCCAAAGGTTCCGGTGACTAAAAGTTTCATTACAACCTCTAACTTTCACAACGTCATTCTGGCAATCGGGCAAAGAAAAACTGCTAGAATCCTTTCTGCTTTAGATTCTAGACAAGCCAAAATGACAACTATCTTTTCCCGTCATACTGTTTCTTGTAGTATTCTAAATATTCTCCGCTCTTTATCTTTTTCCACCAGCTTTCGTTGTTCCTATACCATTCTACCGTCTCGCGCAAAGCTTCCTCAAAGGTGTGCTTTGGCTCCCAACCTAGTTCTTCCTTTATTTTTGTCGCATCAATTCCGTAGCGAAGGTCATGACCAGGACGGTCTTTGACGTATTCGATCATCGTTTCCGGTCGGCCTAAAATTTTAAAGATCAGCTTCACTGCTTCAATATTCGGCACTTCATTGTTGCCCCCGACTAAGTAAGTCTCCCCAACCTTGCCTTTTTCTAAAACTAAGTCTATCGCCCGGCAATGGTCTTCAACGTAAAGCCAGTCACGGACGTTAAGGCCTTCCCCATAAACCGGGACTTTCTTGCCTTCTAGTAAATTAGTGATCGCTAAAGGAAATAGTTTTTCCGGGAAAAAATAGGGGCCAAAATTATTGGAACAATTGGTAATAGTAATCGGCAAACCGTAAGTATCGTGATAAGCCCGAACCAAATGGTCTGAAGCGGCCTTGCTAGCCGAGTAGGGGCTGTGAGGGTTATAAAGGGAATTCTCGTTAAACTTTTCTTGGGAAACTAATTCTAAGGAACCAAAAACTTCATCAGTACTAACATGGTGAAATCTTTTTACGTTATTCTTAACCGCGCCGTCAAGTAAAACTTGCGTTCCGACAATATTAGTCTGAACAAAAACGGCCGGACCTGAAATGCTGCGATCAACATGACTTTCGGCGGCAAAATGAACTACCGTATCGATATCTTTCAACAAAGCACCGACCAACCCCGTGTCGCAAATATCCCCTTTCACAAACTGATATTTAGGATTATTTTCAACCGCTTTTAGGTTTTCTAAATTTCCTGCGTAAGTCAGCTTATCCAGATTAACCACTTCATCCTCTGGATGGGTTTTTAACCAGTATTGGATAAAGTTAGAACCGATCGCCCCGGCACCTCCGGTCACTAGTAATTTCATAAAAGCTACCTCACCTTACCTAAAAACTTGCCTAACTACGTCCCAAGAAAAAGGCGTTCCGTCGGAAAAAAAAGCACCAGATTCTGCAAATGGCATTCTGCCTTCTTCGGTTGAATCGTATAATTTACTCGGGTAGTTAAGAATCATCGCCTGCGTCTCTCCAACGTTACAAAATCCATGCATCACTTTATTAGGAATAAGAAGCAAAAATTGCCCTTCGTCCCCGTTACTCTCACCCATTTTTACTAAATTCAAAATCCCTCTAGTGGGTGAGTCTTCCCTTGGGTCAAAAAGCACCACCACAGCGTCTCCCCTTGGGAAAACAAACCGATCCATTTGGGTCGGATGGACATGAAAACGATCTTCATCTCGCGCTACTCCTGACTCAGTGATAGAATAATAGTTCTGGGCAAACGAAAGCTCTTTTCCAAAGACATCCGTCCAATCCGTTTTCAAGGTCTCTACTAAAAACCCGCGCGGGTCTCGATTAACCTTTAACGGCTTAAGAATTACGTTCTTAATTAAGTTGTTCTGGTTTTCTAAAGTAACAAAATCCATATTCACAAAATTTTCAAATGTTTTGAAAACTTAACCTCCATTTTCTTTTTTCACTTCTTCCGCCACTAACATATTCGCCCTTAGCAACTCATTAAACGACGTCCCCGCGTCCACCCACCAATCCTCCATAATCTCGCAAGTCATCGTCCCCTGCTTCACGTAAAGGTTATTTAAGTCGGTAATCTCTAATTCTCCTCTAGCGGAAGGATTCAAAGTCTTAATGAAATCAAAAACTTGTGAATCGTACATGTAGATGCCTGTCTGGGCAATATCTGATTTGGGATTTTCTGGTTTTTCTTCAATCGAAACCACTTTACCATCTTTGATTTCAATCACCCCGTACTGCCGACACTCCGTCGCCATCCGTTTCCCAAAAACCTTCGCTCCTTCTTTTTGTTCCTCAAAATCTGCAACAGCCTTAGCTAAGTTGTGCTTAAAAATATTATCTCCTAAGATAACCAAAATTTTCTCTTCACCCGCGAATTCTCCGGCCAAGGAAACCGCTTGGGAAAGCCCACCTGCATCTTCCTGGATTTCATAAGAAAGTTTCAAGCCAAAATCTTTCCCGCTTCGAAGCAAATTGATAAAGTCCCCTGAATGGTCAGGTCCAGTTGTAATCAGGACTTCTTTAATCCCCGCTCGAGCCATCGATTCGAGAGGATAATAAATCATTGGTTTGTTGTAAATCGGCAGCAGATGCTTGTTAGTAACCCACGTTAAAGGCCGAAGGCGAGTAGCGTTTCCCCCAGCCAAAATAACACCTTTCATAAACCCTCCAAGTTAAACTCTAAATTCGAAATACGAAATTCTAAACTTTCAAAACATTTGTTTTGGATCTGGTGCCTCTACCTAAAGTTTATCTTCGTACGTGCCAGGTCCAATTTAGGTTAACAAAATAGTTCCAAAATAACACGACCACAATCCCGAGGGACTGAGCGACTAAGTAGTATATTCCAAAAGAATTACTCAAAATCCAAAAGATTAGGCTCGTTAGCCCTATCCCCACCAAAGAGACTAGGTTAAACTTTAGCAATTTTACTGGAAACCTGTCATTTAAATAACGGTTTCGAGAGGAAAAGGTCCAATAATTATTAAAGATGAAATTAGAAATAACCGCCAGCTCAGTCGCGAGCGGACTAGCTAAATTTTTATCGAAGCTTAACCCTTCATACATAAACTTAAGGAAAAACAGATTAACAACCACTCCCGAAGTTCCCACGATCGCAAACTTTAGAAATGTTTCGGAACGTTCGAAGCGGATCACCCAAGCGTTAAGCATAAATTCCATAATATCCTTGACGCCAAGCTTTGAAGTGCCTAATTTCCGATCCACAAAATCAACCGGCACCTCTTTTACTTTCGCCCCATGGCTTACCGCCTGATAAAGCAGATTCATTTGGAAAGAATAGCCATGAGCGTGAAGATGGGCAAGATCAATTTTTTTAAGGATCAAAGTTTTAATTGCTCGATAGCCAGCCGTGCAATCGTGAACATGATATAAGCCAGCCACGTAACGGGCAAAAATATTGCCAAATTTTGAGTTTAAACGGCGCGTCAGGCCCCATTCTTTAGGGATCGTCCCACCTGGCACGTAGCGGGAACCGATGACAAAATCAAAACCAGCGTCGAGTTGTTCAACTAACCTCTTCGCATCCTCTGGTTTATGGGAAAAGTCAGCGTCCATCTCCATCACCGCGTCCGCCCCAAGTTTGTCCATCGCGTAAGTCATTCCCCGGATATACGCGGCTCCCAGCCCTTGTTTTTCCCCAGTAATTAAGTGGACATTTTCATATTTTTTGGCGAGATCTTTAACTATCTCCGCTGTTCCATCGGGAGAATTATCGTCCACGACCAAAATATGCATATCGTGTTTGATATTTTTAAATTCTTCTTCTAAAACAGGAATCAAATGGGCAATGTTTTCTTTTTCATTGTAGGTGGGATTGATGACAACGATCTTCACAATTTTTAGCATACAGCAAATAAGCCGTTTTTGTCAAAAAGGAACAAAGTCCCGTAGCAACTAAGATAATAGACAAATTTATCTATTAACTAAACTGCTACGGGACTTGTCCAGGGTAACACTTAAGCGCATCTTACGCTTTCTAATTTAGACCGTCAAGGGGCTATTTAGCGCTTGACCTAGCGCTGTTTTAAAGAAATCTGGTAAGATGTTTACAGAAAAGGTGAAAGGAGAGAATGATGAAAATACCTGAAACCTTGAGAAGGGTTCTAGTTTTGGGATCCGGCGCAAGAGAACACGCAATCCTTTGGAAACTAAGCCAACATCTAGACCTATTGCTTTTCGCGGCCCCAGGCAATGGCGGCACAGCCACTATTGCTGATTCTTTCGATCTATCGATTCCAAAACTATCAGATTGCGAAGAAAAATGGGAGCAGTACTTTGAAAACCTAATTTGTAAATGCCGGCTAGAAAAAATCGACTTGGTAATTCCTTCGACCGACAGCTTACTTGTACGCGGGGTAGTGGATCGACTATACCAAGCAGGAATCCTTGCTTTTGGCCCAACTAAAATGGCCGCCTTTCTTACTGAAGGAAGCAAGGCGGAAAACTACCTTTTAATGAAGGAATTTGGAATACCCTGCCCCAAGAGCCAGATATGCAATTCAAGGCAAGAAGCTAAACAGATAGCAGTAACCCACAAGCTTCCATTGGTCATTAAAATGGATGGAATCGCTTCAGGAAAGGGAGTCGTTATCGCCTATACCATTAAGGAGGCCTTCGAAATCATTGATGACTTTATGGCATCCAAAGAATATGGAGACGCCGGAAAGAAATTACTAATCCAAGATTTTTTAACCGGCCAAGAGGTCTCTCTTTTAGCTTTTAGCGACGGTTGGAACATCGTTCCCATGGTTCCTGCTCATGATTACAAAAAAATCTACAATGGAGACCGCGGGCAAAATACCGGAGGTGTGGGATGCTATAGCCCCGTCCCCTGGTTAGCCAAAAACACTTTCGAAGAAATGGTCAAGATCACCGAGACCATGATTCGCGGATTAGCGGCCAAAAACCACCCTTTCGTGGGTGTCATTTATCCTGGTTTCATTATCACCAAAAGCGGTCATCCAAAAGTCCTTGAGTTCAATTGTCGCCCTGGAGATCCAGAAACCCAAGTTATTCTCCCCCAGCTGGAAAACGACTTGCTGGAAGTCATTTTTGCTTGCCTTGAGGGAAAGCTAAACCTTATCGACGTAGCCTGGAAAAAGGATTTTGTCTACGTGGGGGTAGTCCTTTGCTCTAAGGGTTACCCAACCAGCAAAAACCTACAAATGGGGGAATTCATCCGAATTCTCGGCGAAATCGAAGGAAATACTTTAATCTTTCACGCGGGCACGATCAAAGATAGCAACGGAAACCTGGTCACCAATGGCGGGCGTGTTTTAATGGCTGTTGGTCGAGGAAAGAGCTTTAAGCGGGCTAAATGGGAAGCTTATCTTGCCGCTGGCCAGGTATGGTTCTCAGGAATCCATTACCGAACCGATATTGCAGAAGATATAGTTTAATTTACAGAGCGCTCGTGGATCTTTCGTCCCCGAGCGCTTCCTTTTTCTCACCTACGCAACTTTACTCTCTCCAAAATTTTTGATACCCTAAAAGCATGACGAAGACGATAAGCGTTGGAAAATTTGCCAAAACCTCCGTTTTAACTGATAAACAGGCTGTTTAATGTGTCGGTGATGAATGCAGAGTCGAGCGAAGGAGAAACCCTCTCTTATCACCTCAAACAAACCTCAAGGTAAACTGGCATTTCCGAGATCAAAATGGTAGAATATTAGTGTCATTTCGAGTCCGTCCGTAGTCTTGACGAAGGAGGACGAGAAATCTAGCGTAGCGCAATAAAATTCGAACGCAAATCCAGACCTTGATTTGCTAGATTTCTCACTGCGTTTGAAATATCTCCCTCGCTAACGCTTGCGATATTTCTTCGCTCGCTCAGAAATGACTTTAGGAAGGTAATTGAGAATGTTAGGTTTTTTAGGTAAATTATTGGATTCGAATGAAAAAGAAATAAAACGTGTTCTTCCGACTGTGGAGAAGACCAACGCTTTGGAACCGGAGATGAAAAAGCTTTCGGACGAAGAGTTAAAGGCGAAAACCTCGGAGTTTAAACTCCGCTTCGAACGCGGCGAAACTCTTGATGATCTTCTCCCGGAAGCCTTCGCGGCGGTCCGGGAGGCTTCAAGACGCACGGTAGGAATGCGTCACTTTGACGTTCAGTTGATCGGGGGAATTGTTCTCCACGAGGGAAAAATCTCCGAAATGAAAACCGGAGAAGGAAAAACCCTAGTGGCTACTCTCCCTTTATATCTCAATGCTTTAACAGGCCGGGGTGGCCACCTGGTCACGGTCAACGACTATCTAGCTAGCCGAGATGCTGAGTGGATGGGACCGATTTATCACGCCTTAGGCATCAGTGTTGGAGTGATAAATCATGAAAAATCTTACCTCTTTGATCCAGAGGCGGAAAGCAAAAAGGAAGAGATAGAAAAAAATCAAGAAACTTCTGAAAAAGAGGCAGCAACTCCAGAGCAGGAAGGTCTAGGAATCGGTAAATTTTTAAGAGAGGTCTCCCGGAAAGAGGCATATCTTGCTGATGTCACTTACGGAACCAATAACGAATTTGGTTTTGATTACCTTAGGGATAACATGGTTTGGGACTTAAGCCAAATGGCCCAACGAGAGCATTATTTCTCCATCGTGGATGAAGTTGACTCCATCCTGATCGATGAAGCCCGAACACCGCTAATCATTAGCGCCCCAGCTGAAGAATCAACCGAAAGATATTACGATTTTGCCAATCTGGCCGAAAAACTTCAAGACAAAACCGATTATTCTGTTGATGAAAAGCTCAAAACAGTGAATTTAACCGAAATCGGAATTTCTAAGATCGAACGGATGCTGGGAGTGGAAAACCTCTACGAAAAGGATTTTGAGACCGTCCACCATGTGGAAGAAGCTTTGAAGGCCAAAACCTTATTTAAAAAAGACCGTGATTACGTAGTTAAAGATGGCGAAGTCATTATCGTCGATGAATTCACGGGACGATTGATGTTTGGCCGCCGTTATAGCGAAGGCCTCCACCAAGCAATCGAAGCTAAAGAAAGCGTTCCAGTTCAAAAAGAGTCAAAGACTTTGGCCACCATCACTTTCCAAAACTACTTTCGAATGTATGAAAAACTCGCTGGTATGACCGGAACAGCCGCCACAGAAGCGGAAGAATTTCATAAGATTTACAAACTTGATGTCGTGACTATTCCGACCCATCAGCCCATGATCCGTAAGGACCACTCTGATTTTGTTTATAAAAACGAAAGAGGAAAATATGAAGCCATCGTCAAAGAAATTATCGAAAGACACGAGAAAGGACAGCCAATCTTGGTTGGAACCACTTCAATCGAGAAAAACGAGCTCCTTTCCGAACTACTGAAACGAAAAGGAATTCCTCACGCCGTCCTTAACGCGAAACATCACGAAAAAGAAGCTCAAATTCTTTCCTTAGCGGGACAAAAAGGAGCCGTAACGGTAGCCACAAACATGGCTGGACGAGGGGTTGACATCAAATTATCCGAAGGGGTCACCGACCTAGGTGGTTTGCACGTTATCGGGACAGAACGGCACGAAGCGCGGCGAATCGATAACCAGCTGAGAGGGAGAAGCGGCCGACAAGGCGATCCAGGCTCCAGTCGATTCTATGTTTCTCTTCAGGACGACATCATGCGGCTTTTCGGCGGCGACCAAGTCGCCAAGCTCATGGATATGTTTAACCTTCCGGAGGACGTACCAATCGAGCACGGGATGGTTTCTAAGTCGATCGAAAGTGCCCAGACTAGAGTCGAGGGTCACAATTTTGACATTCGAAAACACGTCGTCGAGTATGACGACATTATGAATAAGCAGCGGGAAATTATCTACCGCCTCCGTCGTCAAATCTTAGAGGAATCCAGTCAAGAAGCTTCAAAGAAAAGTCATTCTGAACTTGTTTCAGAATCTGAATCAGTGAAAGAAGACTCTGGACAAGCGGTGACGGAAGAAACGTCTCAACAAGATTTGAAAGGTCGAATTCTTGATAAAATCAACCAAGAAATCACTAACTTAGTCGCCCTTCATGCAGCAGAAGGAATTACCGAACCAGAATATGAAACCTTAATTTCAGAATTTTGCGGGGTTATTCCGTTTGACGAGACGAGTCAAAAACAATTGCTAGAACAATTTAAAACAACAGGTGATCCGGAAAAAATCACGGAGTTGCTTTCAAAAATTGCCAGAGACCTTTATGAATCAAGAGAAAAACAACTCGGATATGAGGTCGCACGGCAAATCGAAAAAGTCGTGGCTCTTCAGGTCATCGACACGCTTTGGATGGAACACTTAGATGATATTGACGACCTGCGCCAAGGAATTGGCTTGCGTGGTTACGGCCAACGGGATCCTTTGGTCGAGTATAAGGCGGAAGCTTTTAATATGTTTGAACGCCTAATGGCTAACATTGACTACGAAATCGTTCATCGAATTTATAAAGTCCAAGTCCAACCGGCTCAATCGCAATCAACTCAAATGGTGGAAACTAAAGCGGAAGACGAAAAGCCGCTTCCTTCTCCGATTGAAAAACCAAGAGGAGAGGAAAATCAGATTCGAAAACTCCTTTCTCAAGAAAGACGTAGCCTGGGAATCGAGAACCGAGCCGAACCGGCTTTGGTCAGTTCAACCCAGCCCAAAGTCGGCCGCAATGACCCTTGTCCTTGTGGTTCCGGTTTGAAATACAAGAAGTGTCATGGAAAATAATATAGAAAACTTTCCAAAAATAGGCGCTGGGGTAGTCATTATTCAAAACGGAATGACTCTTCTTGCGAAGCGGAAAGGCGCTCATGGTGCAGGAAGCTGGAGTTCGATGGATCCGAGAAGGAAAACACTATCTGGATGTCTCCTTTATCGCTGAAATAATCGCGGGAGAGCCGAAGATTGTAGAAACCGATCGGATCGAGTCGATCGGTTGGTATCCTCTCGACAACCTCCCTGAACCGTTATTTGATCCAGTAAAAGTTGTTCTGAACGCGATAAAAACAGGAGAAAGCTACTTCGAGATAAAACAATGAATAAAATCAATATCTTAGCTGAAGGTTACGCTAAAATTTTTCCAGATGGATGGATGGCCAACCCAAACGTGGTACTTGTTACCTCTTCGAACGGAATTAAGATCATTGTCGATCCTGGATGTAACAGGCAGTTACTGCTGCAAAAGCTTTCTCAAGCAAACATTAATCCGGAAGAAATTGATTTTGTTTTCCTTACTCATAACCATATGGACCACTCGATGAACACAGCCCTTTTTCCAAAGGCGAAAGTAATCGATCATGAAGCAATTTATGATGGGGACAAAGCAGAACTCGTCAAAGACACTATTCCTGGTACAGACGTTAAGATTCTCCAAACTCCCGGTCACCAACTAGATCACTCCTCTTTAACTATTTCAACAGAGGAAGGAATAGTTGTAATCGCAGGAGACGTTTTTTGGTTTGAAGATAACGAAGAACCATCATTAGATGTTGAGAAGAAAGATCCTTACGCAGCAGATTTCAAAGCCCTCAAAGAAAGCCGCAAAAAGCTCATCGCTCTTGCCGATTGGATCATCCCCGGCCATGGAGCAAAGATCAAAAACACGAGATGAATTGAAACAATATTGTGGGAATATGTTATAATTTTATTAGAAAGTTTTGGCAAAAAATAAGGAGAGGGTTTATAAAATGAGCCTAGATAATGAAGCATCTTTGATTAGATACGCTCCTATCATGGTTGATTACACCCAAACAGTAAAGGAACTTCTCGAAAAACTGGAATACGATTGGTGCCACCCGGATATTTCAAAAGTAGAGGAGGAAATCCAAGAGGTAGCCCAAGAAGTTCTCTTCTATCTCATTCCTTTTAGAAAAGGCACCAAAGATCCGCAAGTAATAACCGAACGACTGAAATCCCTTCAACTAAGAGGGGCCTATTTAAAGGAACTTCTTGTCTTCGGGGCCGCTTACAAAAAGGAACGGGAAAGGGGATACATCTTCGCCCCAGGAGAAATGATTGAAAACTGCTTTCCTTTTCTCCCAATCTCGGATGCAGTCTTAACTGTCAGCCTCTTAGAGAATAGGTTTCTCTTAGCTGGCAATTGCTACTGTCTTTCCGTCCCGCTGCTTTAAAAGTAGCCCAAATCCCGAAGTGTAATAAAGTTAACACTTCGGGATTTTTTTCGGAAAGGAATCAATCTACATTCCAAGCATTAAATTACGGCCCGGTCTAAGGCAACTTTGAAAGCTGAAACATTGAGAAGAGAAGTCAAAAACACCCTCCGAAGCGGTTTGATAATCTCTCCGGCTTCAACTAAACGTTTTTTTGAAACTTTTACCTCGAACGGTAATTCTTTTGCTAAACTTGAAGCCAGGAAAAAAATCCTTTCCTCTTCCTTTCGATAATCACCAGTTTCCGTAAACGGCCTCAAATCTCCCCAAGCCACAACCAAATATTCAAACCAATTTGCTAAAGCCCGATAAGGATCATCGATCACCGGGATGATCAAGGTCGTTTTGATATCTTCAAAAACCTCAGTAATCCTTTTTGATTGGTTAGGTGAAACTAAATAAACTAAAGCTTCCCGATACGGACTTTCTTTGGTAAACTCTTCTGTCTCTAAACCCATTGCCCCTACGGCTTCTCCATCGGACATCTTTTCTAAGACAGTGTTTAAGAGTAGCAGTCTGGAAGTAAGGTAAAGATAAAAGGTTAGTTGGTTGTCTACTTCCACCACCAAACTTCTAGGGATCTGGGAGTCGATAATTTGAGGCCAGTAATCGTAGGGATGGTAAATTTTCCCCGTTCCCTCAAGAGCTTCTTGTTTCAATAGTTCGGCATCTTTAGCCAAAGCAAAGCTAGCCGCATTTGGTTTTAAAGCTTGCCAAATCACCTTTAGCAAATCTGGCTGAAGGGCTAAAGCCTTAAAGAGAACGCCTACGTCAAAAACCCCCAAGGTATCTTTAATTTCTAAGTAGGTGGCTTTTACTTCTAGGGAGGCTTCCTCTTCTTCAATTAAATTCATGGTAAAACACTCCGGGGGTTGACCAAATTTCCGTCTTTGTAAACTTCCAAGTGAACATGAGGGCCGGTGGTCCGTCCTGTCAACCCGATCGTTCCTAGAGAGGTGTTTTTATCGATTCTAGATCCTGGAGAAACAAAAATTTTATCCATATGCGCGTAAAGAGATTTATAGCCTCCCCCATGATCAACGATTACCATGTTTCCTAAGAGGCCGCTATTGACCACTGCCCTTTCGACAATTCCTGCCTCGATGGGCTTTAAGCTTGTTCCAAAAGACTGGGCAATATCTAGCGCCTGGTGGTAGTAAACGTAATTTTGGGTCAAAGTTCCCAAAACTGGCCATTGGAAACTTGTCGGACTATCAGATAAATTTATCTGATCCTTTCCACTCTGAAATGTTTGGGAACTACTTGAGTAGTTAAAATTTCCAAGAAATTCCTTGAAGGATAATTTCGTCGAAATTTCTGGGAGAGAGTTGGTGAGCCCATTATTTCTTATTTCTTCTAAGGGCGCGCTCCTGACAAACTTGAAATCAATAAAACCAAACAAAAAGAGGAAGATGGAAGAAAGGATGAAAACCACCATGAAAAAAGAAAGAAATGAAACAAAAATATTTCTCATCCCATAAAAGTAGTATTGCCTCATCACGTCTTTTCTTGGCCGCAGATACCCTCTCGTAATCACTTCCATAAATTTATTCCTAAAGATAAATTATGGATGGGATGGTAGCATAGATTTTTTAAGAAAGAAATAATTTAGCAAAGCCTAGCTTGGGTTAAAAAGTTTTTTTACATTTTCAATACTAGATAAAAAAGTAGGGCGATGAAAGGGAAATTTGATCCACTTACATCGCCCATTGTTTTCGCCCACTGTTGGTCTTCTAGGTTTCCAGCGCGACCAGTCTTCTTTTAACGATTTCCAGAATCGTCGCTGGGGTCAGCCTTGTCATCTCCTCTTTAGTGAGAGGATGAGTCCTGCTTCCACAAAGTACTAAACGCTTGCTGTCGTGGAAGAACCAACCAGGAATCACTTCCCCATTCCCGATGTAGCTAAGATTTTTACCCCGAACGTCGACTCCCCTCACTCTTGCCTCTGCGAATCTTAGAGAAACGATAACGCTATCAAGGCAAAGACCGGGATAAAGGCGATTTGTTTGAATTCCAACCCAAAATCCCTTTCCTCTTGGTTGCGTCCAAAGAGCAACATGAATGCCCTTTTCGAAAGCGGCCTCTCGGAGTTCCGGACAGCCAAAGAGACGTGCCAACTTTACCCCATTGAGCAAGGTCTCAATGCAGTTGAGACTGGCAAATCTTCTCCTTGAGTCAGCACGAGCTCTCTCTTGGGTGTAAAGAATATCGAAAGCTTCAAACACTCGCGCCTGTACTGCTTCCCAGTCGATCGTCCCATCCGATTTTTTCAACGTTCGAGGGTAACCTTCGATCAGATAATGAAGACTCGTTAGAACCAAAGGCCGAACATTGTCCACGTCGCTGACCATTTCAAGGATTGGTTTTATGCCAGGATCGGCCAAAAGCCCAAGCTTTTCTGCCAGCAAGGCCATACTGGAAGAACCAGCTAGATTCTTACCATGTTGATCATACTCTCCCCCTCCTGTATCAACATGGATAACTGAAGGATCGCCATCAGAATCTGGAAGTGATTCTCCGGCCCTGACAAACACGACCTTTGCGGCTGCCGCCTTTGGAACGCGCCTGATAATTAACCAAGCGCTTCCCCAAACGTCATCGTCTGGAAAGCCATGCCCCACTATCTTGCTAATCGGAGAAACTACTTCATCGGGAAAGCTTCCCACAAGAGAATCAACCAATTCTGATAATGTAGTCATCGCTCTCTCCTTTTTCCTTTATTTGGTTGTTTGAGCAAAATTTTACCATATTTATTCCTGCCTGTCAATTTCTATAGGATTTAAAATCAACATAAATGCCTTCAGACTACACGAGTTCTAAAAACGATTGCAACCCCCTAGATAAATAATTAAGAGTAAAATTCACTTCCTGAACTAGTTAGGAGGTGAATATTTTGAGCAAACATACTAAATTAACAAAGACTGAAAGAGTCTTGT
>JAMCZT010000002.1 GCA_023485445.1 Patescibacteria group bacterium | reverse complement strand
ACAAGACTCTTTCAGTCTTTGTTAATTTAGTATGTTTGCTCAAAATATTCACCTCCTAACTAGTTCAGGAAGTGAATTTTACTCTTAATTATTTATCTAGGGGGTTGCAATCGTTTTTAGAACTCGTGAATGACAGTTTAAGTGTAATTTGTGATATAATATTAGCCATGAGGGTAATTGTGACTGGTGGCCATTTGACTCCTGCCTTGGCGACGATTCAAGAATTGAAGAAACAACCGAATATCGAAATTATCTTTATCGGACGGAAAAGTACGATCGAAGGGGACAAGACGCCGAGTGCAGAATCAACGATTATTCCCAAAATGGGAATAAAATTTATTCCTCTGACCACTGGACGGCTGCAGAGAAGATTTACCCGTTATACTATTCCTAGCCTGCTGAAGATTCCTTTTGGCTTTGCCCAAGCTTTAAAGATTCTTTTAGGCGTCAAACCTGACGTCATACTTTCTTTTGGCGGATATTTAGCTGTTCCTGTTGTTGTAGCCGGAAAGGCTTTAAATATTCCCGTGATTACCCATGAACAAACGGTAGAATCTGGTTTGGCAAATAAAATCATTGCCCGTTTTGCCAATAAAGTAGCCATTTCTTGGGAACAGTCCCTGAAACATTTCCCTTCAAAAAAGGCTATTTTGACCGGTAATCCAGTAAGGGAGGAAATGTTTAACCTTAAAAGAGTCAAGACCATGAAAAAGCTTATTTACGTTACTGGGGGTAACCAAGGTTCTCACGTAATTAACGAAACATTGCTTTCGATTTTGCCCGACCTTTTGGATAAATACGAGGTGACGCATCAAACAGGTTCGTCTGAAGTTTATAAGGATTTTGAAATGGCGAAGGCGAAGTATTTGACTTTGCCTAAAAGAGTCCAGGAAAAATATAAGTTTGCTAAATGGTTTGAAGGTAATGAAGTGGCGGAAATTTTGTCTAAGGCTTCGTTGGTAATTGGCCGTTCGGGAGCGAACATGGTTTGCGAATTAGCTATTATAGGTGTGCCAGCTATTTTTATTCCCCTTCCTTACGCCTCCCATAATGAACAAACTAAAAACGCTCAAGTGTTAGAGCAAATCGGGGCCGCGGTAATCCTGCCACAGCGGGAATTAACCGCAAAAAGGCTCTTGGCAGTGGTTGAAATGATAATGGAAAAATTCGATAGCTATCAAAAAAAGGCGAAAGAAGCAAAGAAATTGGTTCCGAAAGATGGGGCTAGAAGGCTAGTGGAAGAAACGTTAGCCTTGGGAAACAAGACTAAATCCCTTGCACGGTGAGGGTAATTAGTTTAAAATGTTTTGTGATGCTTAAGAACAAGTATATAAGTAGGAAAAAGTTTTTTAAAAGGCTGCCAACCGGTAAAATTTTTAGAGGGAAACTAAGACCAAAGGAACTTTCTCTTATTTCCACCGCCAAAATATTTTCTATCTCCAAACCAAATAAGCATAAGCGTCTAAGATTCAAACTGATCATCAACGGCTTGGTGATTGTTTTGTTGTTTACTATTTCAGTTGTCGGTGTAAATATTTTCCGGCCAACTCTACCGAAAGTTTCCTTGGATTTTATAACACAGCGTCTTGTCTCCAGTTTGCCTAAGAACACTATTGCGGAAGTGAAAAAAGAAAAATCTTTCGAAGAACAAATAGCTGAGCAGCTGAATCCTGACCTTTTTAAAATGAAAGAAACAAAGGCAGTAGAGGCTGGAGTTGAGTTCGATTCTGCGGAAGGCATGCAGGCTATTTTCTCTAAACAAAAAGACCCAACCGAGCAAGTTACCTCTTTACAAACAGTTCTTTCGAGAGCTAGAATAGATGGTAGGAAGGTAAAAAAAATAGACTTTAGGTTTGACAAATTAGTAGTTGAATACCAGTAAGGACGTTGGTATAATTTAACTGGGTTAACAATTTAGTTAAAAGTTCAAAGTGCAAAGTTAAAAGTTGGAATTAAGAAGTCTTAAATTTTTATTGTGATTTTGCATTTTGAATTTTGAATTTTGAACTACTATGAGGGGTCTGCCTGTGGCAAAAGATAAACCAATTGTCGGCATAGATATCGGTTCTTCAAAAATTACCACTTTGATTGCAAACGCTTCTAAAGAAGGCCAGTTAACAGTTGTTGGCGTTTCTACAGTTCCATCTAAAGGCTTAAGAAAAGGTCAAGTAGTTGATATCGACGAGGCGGTTTCGGGGATCGCGGTTGGGGTAGAAGCTGCAGAAAGAATGGCTGGCTATTCTATTTCGAGCGCCTTTATCAGCGTTGGTGGCGCCCACATCAGTAGCGTTAACTCGAGGGGGGTAGTGGCAGTTTCCGGAACAGAAAACGAGATTGGCCCGGATGACGTTCGTCGGGTGACGGAAGCCGCGCGAGCGATTTCCATCCCTTCTAGTCGGGAAATAGTCCACGTAATACCGCGAGATTTTATTGTTGACTCTCAAGAAGGCATCAAAGACCCAATCGGAATGACTGGCGTCAGGCTTGAAGTCGAGACGCATATTATTTCTGGTGCGGCAACTTCGATGCGAAATCTGGCTAAGTGTATCCAACAAGTAGGGGTTGACGTCGAGAACTTGGTTTTTTCGGGCGTTGCGGCGGCAGAGTCGACTCTGACAGACACAGAAAAAGAATTAGGGGTGGTTTTGGTAGATATCGGTGGGGGAACGACTGACATTTCTATTTTTGTCGACGGCTCAATTGCCCATTCGGTTGTCTTGCCGATCGGCGGAAAAAATATTACAAACGATTTGGCGATTGGGCTAAGAGCTAGCTTAGACAGCGCGGAAAAGATCAAGCTAGAACTTTCAAAAAAACCAAAGAAAATTGTTATCCATGAGGACGTAAAAGAGGAAAAAAGCGCTGAAGAGGTCAAGGAGGAGAAGAAAAAAGAAGACCTCCTGGATATTTCTAAACTTGGGTTGACTGAAGAGCTTGGTCCTCTTTCTAAAAAAACCTTGGTTGATGGGATTATCAAGCCACGACTGACGGAAATCTTTACCTTGATCGGAATGGAAATAAAACGTTCTGGTTTTGCTGGCCTTTTGCCTTCAGGAATTGTGGTGACTGGCGGCGGGGCAGAGACGATCGGAGTAGCCGAAGTTGGAAAAGACGTTTTAAGGATGTCCGTGCGGATTGCTTCCCCTTCCGGGGTGACTGGTTTGATCGACGAGATTTCCTCTCCCGCCTACAGCACAAGCGTCGGGTTGCTTCTTTATGGGGAAAAATTGGGACCTTCAGCTTCCTCGGGGTTATCAATAATCAGAGGTTGGCAGGTGAAGAACGTGGTGATGAAGGCGGTAGATTGGTTTAAATCATTTTTACCTTAGACAAAGTTCAAAGTGCAGTTAGAGTTCAAAGTAATGAAAAAAATTTTGACTTTGAGTTGTAATTTGTTCACGTTTCGTCTGAAGAAATTTTGACCGCTTTTTGAAAGGAAAAAGTTTCAGTGTTTGAATTTTTAACTTCAGTTCTCTTTACAGATATTTGACAAACGAGTATAGTTATTATAGAGTTACTACAAAATATATTGAGGGTTAGGTAGATGTTAATCAAGCCTGAAGTTCACCGTTTTGCAAAAATAAAAGTGATTGGAGTTGGCGGAGCGGGTTGCAATGCCCTTAACTCCATGATTACCTTACAGCAAATCCAAGGTGTGGAATTTGTGGCTGTAAACACTGATGCTCAAGCACTTCTTACTTCCCAAGCGACAACAAAAGTTCAGATCGGAGAACAGTTAACGAAGGGATTAGGTTCCGGTGGACAGCCTGAAATCGGGCACCAAGCGGCAGAAGAATCGGCGGAAAAACTTCACGACGTAGTTGGCGAATGCGACATGGTTTTTATTACGGCAGGTATGGGAGGAGGTACGGGAACTGGTGCCGCGCCGGTGGTGGCGGAGATTGCTCGCAAATCAGGAGCCTTGACTGTTGCAGTGGTGACGAAACCATTTGCTTTTGAAGGGGCTCGGCGCCGGGTGACCGCTGAAGAAGGGGTAGACGGGTTGAAGGACAAAGTTGACACGATGATTGTTATCCCTAACCAAAGGTTATTAGATGTAGTCGATAAGAAGATGAGTTTGCTGGAAGCTTTTAAAGTGGCAGACAGTGTTTTGGGACAAGGAGTGCAGGGGATTTCCGATATTATCGTCATGCCTGGTTTGATCAACGTTGACTTTGCTGACGTCCGTTCAATCATGAGTAATGCCGGAAGCGCCTTGATGGGGATAGGTTTTGGTACTGGAGAAAACCGAGCTGCTACCGCCGCCCGTTCAGCGGTTGCTTCTCCGCTGCTTGAGGTTTCGATTGATGGGGCGAAAGGTGTGTTGTTTAACATTACTGGCGGGAAAGATCTTTCCATGTTTGAGGTTGATGAAGCAGCCAAAATTATTTCGGCTGCAGCTGATGCCGACGCGAATATTATCTTTGGCGCCAGTATTGATGAGGCTTTAGTCGATCAGGTAAAGATTACGGTAATTGCCACCGGCTTTAGCGAAGAAAAAATCAGGGCGCAAGAAGCAAAACAGGTCGCCCAAGCCCTTCCTGATGTTCCCCATACTGACTCCGAGTCAGACGAATTTGACATTCCAGCCTTCATGAGACAGAGATAAAAAAGAAAAGGGCTTCAATTGCAGTTGCTATTTGCATTGAAACCCCTTCGATATCAGATAATTGTTAACGCAAACTCCTGATCTGAAATGTGAGCACGACGTTCACATGAGTAGCAGGTTTTGGTTTCGGTATTCCCTAGAACTTTGTTTAGGGGAATTTCTCCTCGGCACTCTTTGCAGAGCGGGCTTTTTCCGCTTGTTATTAACACTCTCCTTGACGCATTGATGGCGCTCTTTTCTCGGTATTGATTAAGCTCACCGATTGTATCAGCCCTTTCTTCGCAGTAATTTATTTGCTCCACCCCGTCGCCAACATCAAAACTCGTCGTTGACAATCTCTTTGTCAAAGAAGTAATGTGTCGGTCTATACAAGTTCTTCTGTCATCTAGTCTTTTTAGAACTTGCTGACGCAGTAACCACAATGGGTCTTCTGATTGAGGTAAAATAAGTGTCTCCGAAGTATCTCCTGAGAGCACGGAGGTTACCTCGCTGGTAGTGGTCGTGGTTACCGGTTTCATTTTCTCCTTCACTCCTTTCAGATCTAAAAAACATTTTTCGCTGGATTGGCAAAGGCTTCAGCCTGAAACCTCTATAACTGCCTTTTTCCCGCGACTGAGAATAAATTTTACTACAACTCTCTTACAGCTGTCAATCGTCTGTCCAGGACCTGATAGATCCCGTAACACTTGAGTGGTTAATGAGGGGAATGTATAGTGGCTCGTATATGCGAGCCTACAAGATCTTACCAAAAAGTGAATATGTTCATGCAGTTAGTTTATCGAAA
>JAMCZT010000033.1 GCA_023485445.1 Patescibacteria group bacterium | reverse complement strand
TTTCGATAAACTAACTGCATGAACATATTCACTTTTTGGTAAGATCTTGTAGGCTCGCATATACGAGCCACTATACATTCCCCTCATTAACCACTCAAGTGTTACGGGATCTATCAGGTCCTGGACAACACTAACCGATAGTAACAAATACCCCTTTGCAATGTTGTGGATAACTTGTGCATAATATATTTACTTCCCTTACGTTTCGCCCCGAGACTTCTGCCCAGAAAAAGACATACTTAAATAAGGGCTTAGGTTTTATTTATCCGGACACTTTTTAAAATTTAGGACGCATTACATGGACCCAAAAACCTTGTGGGAATCCGCGTTAGCGGAATTACAAATTAATCTCTCCTCAGCGAATTTCAATACCTGGTTTAAGGGAAAAACGACTATTCTTTCTGCTAAGGATAAAATCATCGACATCGGCTGCAACACCACCTACACCAAAAATTGGCTCGAGCAGCGCTACTATGGCCAAATTAAGACTGTTTTAGACAAAATTACCAACACGGAATGCCAACTTATTTTTACCGTCGCCCCTATAGCCCTGGAGCAAATTCAACCAATAAAAAAGGGTGTTGCCGCACCTTTATTTGAACAAAACGAAACGCCGGCGGAAGAGCCGGCGCTTGCGAAGGCAGGCTTAAGGAGAGATTTTATTTTTGAAACTTTCGCCGTCTCTGGTTCTAACCAACTCGCCCATGCTGCCGCCATGGCCATCGCCGTCAACCCCGGAAAAGCTTACAACCCCTTCTTTATATACGGTGGAGTAGGGGTGGGAAAAACCCACCTGATGCAGGCAATAGGCAACGAAATCCTGCAGAAGGATAAAAAGAAAAAAATCATTTACTGCATGGGAGAAGAATTTACCAACGAAATCATTAACGCGATCCGAGAAAAATCAACCAAACAATTTAAAGAAAAGTACCGAAGCGTCGATGCCTTTCTGATTGACGACATACAATTTATCGCCGGAAAAACGACCGTCCAGGAGGAGTTTTTTCACACATTCAACACCCTTCAGCGGGGAGGAAGCCAAATCGTGATGACTTCAGACCGTCCTCCGGGGGATATCCAAAAGTTAGAAGATCGCCTCCGTTCGAGGTTTGAGGCGGGAATGATTGTAGATATTGGCCAACCCGATTTTGAACTACGGACCGCCATATTGCTTATCAAGTGCAAAATGCTTGGATTAGAGTTGCCAATGGACGCCGCGAAAATGATCGCAGAAAACGTAGACAGCAACCGTAAGATGGAGGGTTTCTTGACAAGGGTAATCGCGGAGTCCAAACTTAAAAACATCCCTATTACCTCTGAGCTGGTCGCCTCTATTTTAGGTTTAGTAAATAGGCAAGCCAGCGTAACTAAAAAGGCCATTACCTCCAAAGAAGTCCTGGAATCGGTCGCCAATCATTTTAACCTGAAAGTTTCCCAAATTAAAAGCGACCGGCGGAATAAGGAAATCGTAGTACCGAGACAGATCGTAATGTATTTATTAAGGAAAGAATTAAAGACGCCCCTGATGGACATCGGCCGGCTACTAGGAGGACGGGATCACACAACCATTATGCACGGAGAAGGGAAGATCACGAAAGAGTTATCAACAAACGAAAATTTGAAGAAGGATGTGATGTTGATAAAAGACAAGCTTTATGGATAACTTTTCTGGTGTTATCCACTTTTCCACAAAACAAACGCGATTATCCACAAAGTTATACACAAAGAAAAAGGCGCTTTTTCACAAAAAATAAAACCGAAACACAACTTCAAAATTTAAACCTTGTCAACTTATAAACACTCTCTACTACTATTACTACTATTTTGTTAAAATAATAAAGACGAAGAAGGCGATGTTTAAAACAATTTAAAATAGAAGGAGAAATTTAAACTAAAATGTCTGCCCAAACGACTTTTATCTTAATAATAGCAACCATTTTAGTAATTATCGTTGCCTACCTTATCGGCAGGCTGCAAGGAAGAAAAGCGGAAAATGTAGGAGAACTACCAGCAAATTTTTTAACTGTTTATAATGAACTGCAGTCTTTACCAAATAAAGTCTTGGCGACGATTCAAGGTTCAATTAATCCACAAAAAGGTAAGGTAGCCGAGCTTTTAACTTACGCGGAACTTAGATATGATTATGACATAATAATTCCCTTAGGACGGCCGGTTGATTTTATTGGGATTAAAAACAGCGAAACCATTGATTTTATTGAGGTCAAATCAATTCAGGCCCACCGAAGAGGTTATCAAGGAACCCAGTTAACCGAAGAGGAGAAAGCGATCCAGCACTTGATCCGGACGGGAAAAGTAAATTTTCGTTTGGTCGTCGTTCGCGACGAGGCTGTTCGGGAGCTATTCGGGGAGAACTAGGGGCTTCTCTTTGTCTCGATCAAATTACTGAAACTTGAGCTACGCTAAAGTAGAAATCTTGATTAATTTAAGGAAATTATAAATGAGACTTTCCGTAATGCAAGAAAATTTACTAAAATCACTTTCCTTGGTAGGACGCTGTGTTTCGGCCAAGCAAGCTTTACCAGTCCTTTCAAACATTCTGTTGCAAACTGAAGATGGTCGTCTGAAACTTTGCGCGACTAACCTGGAAACCTCAATTACGTTATGGCTTGGCGCTAAAGTGGAAATAGAGGGGAGTATTACTGTTCCCGCCCGTCTGTTGATTGAGTTTGTTTCCTCTTTGCCTAATGAAAAAATAGACCTTGATTTAAAAGACGAAAGCCTTACTGTAACTTGCGCGAGCTATTCAGCCAATATTGCCGGTATTGCCGCAAGTGAGTTTCCGCCTATTCCAATACTTGAGGAAGAACCAAATTTATTAGTTGATCCAAAGATTTTTTCAAAAGCAGCGGGGCAGGTTGCTTTTGCCGCCTCCGCCGACGAGGGGCGGCCAGTCTTGACCGGAGTGTTTTTTGAATCCGCTAAAGGAAGTTTAAATCTCGTGGCGACCGATGGATACCGTTTGACTAAAAAAACACTCGATGTTACAGCCGAGATAGGGGAAGGAGTCGTGATTCCCGCGCGATCTGTCTCGGAGGCGATCAAGGTTGCCAGCGAGGCGGAGGAGGGGGAGATGCTTAAAGTCGCGGTAACAAAAAGTAAGAACCAGGCCATTTTTGCCTTAGGAAATATCCAGTTGGCGACACGACTTTTGGACGGCACTTATCCTCCATATCAAAACATTATTCCGAAATCTTTTACGACTAGGTTGGTTGTAGGAGTGGAGGACTTCTTGAAGTCGGTGCGGGCCGCTTCTGTCTTTGCTAAAGACTTAGGAAACGTGATTAGACTTAAACTGGACCCTAAGACAAACCGCGTCACCCTCTTTTCAGCTACGGCTCAACTTGGGGAGGGCACAAGCAGTTTTGAAGCCTCTCTGGAAGGTGAGGAAGTAGAAGCCGCCTTTAGCAGCCGTTATTTGACTGACACCCTAAGCGCTTTGAATACCACTCAGGTGAGTTTAGAGTTAAATTCAGCCACATCTCCAGTTGTCTTTAAGCCTGTCGGGGAGGAGAATTACCTTCAGATAATTATGCCCGTCCGGTTACAAAATTAAATTTTTTGTTTTTCTACCATGTTTTTATCCAAACTTGAGTTAACCAATTTCCGCAACATCAAAAATCTAAGGCTAGGTCTGCCAAACAGCCCCGTAATTTTTTATGGGCAAAACGCCCAGGGGAAGACGAATATTTTAGAGTCGATTTATCTTCTTTCTTCCATTAAGTCCTTCCGGGCCGATAAAGATTCACAGCTGGTGAGGGTTGGCCAAAATTTTGCCCGGGTCTGGGGGAAAGTAGACAGTAGCGAGGTCGAAATCGTGGTGAGTTTGCTCAAGGGAAATCTTCTATCTCCGGGCTGGATGACGAATGCCTCTTTAGAGCAAATCACGCCAGACGAGCACAACCACGCCCCTGGAGGGAACTTTCCCACAAAAAAGGAGATCAAGGTTAATAAAACAAAAAAAAAGGCACTGGAAGCTCTTGGAGAAATCAAGGCCGTGCTTTTTTCTCCTGAGGATATCAACATCCTGACCGGCCCGCCTGCAGACAGAAGAAGATTCTTAGATGTTTTGATTAGCGCGGTCGATCGGAAATACCTTTTTACTTTAGCGGCTTACCAAAAAGCGATAAAATCTCGAAACAGAGTCCTTTGGTGGCTTAAGGAAGGACGGAAAGAAAATTTGGAAATTTGGGACGAACAGGTGGTTAGTTTAGGGGCGGCTATTTGGCTTAGGCGAAGAGAGGTTGTGGAACAATTGAACGGACTGCTTGGGCCGATTAGCCAAGGAATACAAGAGGCTTGTTTGCAAATCAAGTATCAACCTGGTTTAGCAGAAGTATCTAAGGACAAAACTATAACGGAAGCCCTGCTAAAAGCGCACTTTTTAAAGGAGCTCTCGAGACATCAGGAAGGGGATATAAGACGGACTACGACTTCTACAGGCCCCCACAGGGATGATTTTTCGGTTGTTAGTAAGCGTCTAGAAGTAGCTTCAACGGAAAGCAACTTAGAAGAGGAAATTCTCTCCGACGTGGCTGTCTACGGTTCAAGAGGGGAGCAGCGGGCGGCAATTTTAGCCTTAAAATTGGCTGAATTGGCTTTTGAAGAAAAGGAAAGCGGTCAAAAGCCAATCCTTTTGCTGGACGATGTTCTATCAGAGTTTGATGAATCCCACCGACAACATCTTTTATCGCTTGTGAGTAAGCAGCAAACCCTAATTACCGCTACTTCGCTCGATATGATCAGCCAAAATGTTTTGGATAAAGCCAAGGTTTTTCAGGTGAAGGAAGGAATAATAAAAGAGGATTAGACAGATGACCTTTATCAAGATGAAAAATTTATTGCCAAGAGCCATCGAGAGAAGCGGAAACCCTGATGGTTTAGGGGCGGCTTTGGTGTTAGACCTTTGGAATAAGGTTGCCGTAAAGATTATCGGTGAAGAGGCCAAAAAGACTAAAGCCTTTCGTTTGCAATCCGGTACTTTATATATTCGCGTCCCCAGCCCTCTTTGGGCTCAGGAGCTTCACCTGCATTCCCCCCAATTGATTGATGAGCTAAATAAAGAAATAGGTAAGCGGACGGTGGTTAAACTTTGGACAAGATTACGCAGCAAGTAACTTTTCCTAAGACCTTATCGCGTTGCGCTACTAGAGATGAAGTAATCACAAACCCTACCACTTCTTGCCTAAGGAAATCGAGGTTGTGGTGCTTTCTGGTTCGTCGGAAAGCGACTGGACTTCGGAAGCTGGGCGAATAGTTCCCTGGAAGGGTATGGGTTTGCTTTGATTTGAGTTTGGAGCAACAGGTTCGCTCGCTGAGGCTGGTCTTGGCGATGAGAACGGTGGTTGGAACGGCTGGTTTTGAGGAACTTGAACGGGTCCAGTCGTAACGGTTTGGGGGGTAGCCTTTTCTGGTAATGGTTCGACAATCGTTGGGACAGGGACGACCGCTTCTCCAGCAGGTTTTGGTTGGGGCCAAGAGCTAACATTGCTTTCGACGACCGGTGTTGGCTGGAATTGGCTTGGTTTAGAGACTTCCGAGGTAGGCTGGGCGGGAAAACTTTCCGCCACTTTCATTGGTGTTTGCGCTGGTAGGGGGTGCTGCTGGGCGAGTTTGGCCGCTTGGGCTTCCTTGGCAATCTTTTCTAGTTCGGCCGGATTTGTGGTGATCAGGCGGTGCTCGTGCGGTGCGGCTTGGACCCGAATGGCGACGTGGTTGGCTCCCGCAAAGAAAAGGCCTTCACCGACCTCTGCCGCCAAAAGCAAGTGCTTTTCTCCTTGGGAGAGGTAAAAGACCTGGGCAACCTTATCGATTGCGGCCGGGGACTGTTTCAAAAGGATTTGGATGGAAGAGTTGGTCACGATAGCCTTTCCGTAATCGCCAGCTAAGAAATCCTCCACATCCTGGGTGATGGTCGTTAGCCCCAGATAGTATTTTCTAGCCCTTTTTGCGATTGAGTAGAGGAAAGTAGCGCTGTCGGGGTATTTCATCAGGTACCATGCCTCATCAACGATTAGCAACCGCCTCTTTTGCTCCCTTTTCACTCGAGTCCAGATGTAGTCGAGGATGATAAACATCGCGATTGGACGAAGTTGGTCTTCCAAATCTCGGATAGAAAAGACCGTAAAGGTGTTTCGAAGATTGACGGTGGTGCGCTGGTCAAAGATACCCGACATTGAGCCTTTGATGAATTTTTCGACCCGGTCGGCCATCCCCCGGGCTTCAAGCTCCTCCATGCCCATCAAAACTTTATACAAATCTTCCATCAAAGGCGGTTCGTTCTTTTGTGTGGCTGGATCGGGGGTGATGCCTTTAAGTTTGTAAGTCATGATCAAAGCCCGATCGAGCAAGGCGTCTTCCATGGCAGAAAGCTCGCCGAACATAACCCTAAACAAGGCGTGTAAGGAAAGAATCTTTAAGCCAAGCTCATTTTCCCCTTCTTCGTAAACCCCAGAAAGGTCAAAAGGATTAATTTTCGCGGGGGAATCAAAAGAAAAGCTGATGTATTCTCCGCCGATCGCTTCAGCTAAGACTCTATATTCCGATTCGGGGTCGATGACGATAATTTCCGCGCCAAACATTAGTGACCGCAGCGCCTCTAGCTTAACTAGGTAGGATTTACCCGAACCGGATTTGGCAAAAACGACGGCGTTGGCGTTTTCCATGGCGAAACGGTCAAAGATAACTAAACTGCCGTTGTGTTCGTTTATCCCGTATAAAATTCCTTCGTTGGCGGTCAATTCAGAAGAAGTAAAGGGAAAAGTGGTTGCCAGCGAAGTGGTGTCCATATTTCGAGTAATGTAAAGCTTGTCAGAACAGGTGGGGATGGTTGATTGGAAAGCTTGCTCCATCTGAAGAGTGGCATGCTTGGAGATGATCATCAAGGCTCCGAGGGTTGCTTCGACTTCTTTGGTCACGGCGTTAAGCTCTTCCAGGCTTTCCGCCGGAATAGTGATGTAAAAAGCAAACTGGAAAAACCTTTCGGTTCCTTTGACGAGCTGTTCTTGCAGGGCGTGTGCGTCTTCGAGGGCGACTTCGATGGCCGGATTGACTACGCGGCCTTTTTCTACATCCGATTGGATTGTAGCTTCCATCTCGGCAATTTTTCGTTTTAAGTCGTCCAAAACCCCCTTTGATTCCACCGGATAATAAAAGAAAGAAAGGTCAAGGGTGTGGTCGAAATTAATTACCGAGGCCAACCAGTTTGCTCCGACAAACCGCGGGTAGCCGGAAACAAAGAGGGTTCGGTAAAACATGTTCCCGATTTTAACAAAATCAAAATCGACCTCCAACGCTGGTGGGGCGATGATATCCTTGACGTCGACCATTCCCTGACCGATGGCATCAACGATGCTTGGCGTTTCGTTTTCGGCTGGTTTCTTTGGTTTTATTAATTCGAACGGGCTTCGAAACTTCATTTTAGATTTCCTCTAAGTTAGGTTAGTTTCTTCCTCGGCAGGCCTCGGATTTTCAGTTTGATTATTTGGGATTGGCTGCGGTTTAGCGTTTTCAACTACCCCCGCCGGTTCGATTGCCGGTTCAACCACTGGCGTAGTGTAGTCGCTGGTCTTTAAGGCGACTTTTTGTTCCCGGGCCACAGTTGGGTTATAAATATCATAAAAAAGTTCAACTAGTTCTTGGGTGGTTACCTGCTTGGCCTTGACACCGATCCTAGAAAGCTGCTTGATAATGTGGTCTCTTTTTGGCTGCAAGGCGACCTTGGCTTTTTCCAAAAGCTGCCATTTGTCAAAATAGACAGTCTTTTTACCAGTGAGAGCGCCGATCGGACTGAGAGAGGACATTCGGGCTTCAAAATAAGGGATGACGATGTAAAAACGTTTATCCAAAACGTTGTTTTTAGCGATAAGCTCTCGAACGAATTCTTGGTAGCGGCCGATTTCTTCCGCTAGCCTTTGGTTGGCCTGACCCTTCTTAACCGTTTCAAGTTTTTCAATGTAGCTGCTAATGTCCATTAGCTTTGAGCGGACGATTACTTGGATAGGAAAAGAGAGTGAATTAAGCAATCCGGCATAAGCGAAGATCATCGCGTCCTGTTCTTGCTCGGAAAGAAGGTCAAAATTGACGGCGTTAGTCTGGAGGACGATACTGGCGTTACCGGACTTTAGAACTACGATATCGTTTCGGATATCTTCAATGTCTAGATGTTCTTGGGTGGTGGCGATAATTTTATCTGGCAAGGCAGCTCCTTTACTTTGCTCTGATCTCGATCGGGGCAAGGATCTCGCCCGCGACAACTATTTCTATTATATCAAATTCGTAACCATCTTTCTCTAACTCCATTGTGTAAGTTCCATTTGGAAGGGGAGTGGAGATAGCAAATTGGCCGATTTTATTCGTCTTTAAGGCTCTTACTGGTTCGTCATCGACGTCTTTGACGACGATAATCACATCTGAAACGAGTAGGCCATTCTTGTCTTTTACTATTCCGTTTATCACATTTGGAACAGAAGTGATCGCGGGAGCCATTCTGCCCTCCGCTTTTTTCGGCTCGACGACCTTGATTAATGGCTTGACAGGAGTTTTTTCTTCTGTTGTGAGATTAGCTGCCGAAACAACAGGCGTGTCTTTTTTTGCTTCTTTTGCTTCCGCCTGTTTTTGTTTGGCCAGATCGTCTAGCAAGGCCTGCATTTTGGCAGCTCGTTCGATGGCTTGTTGCTTTTCCGATTCGGCTTGGGCCAGTTTGGCTTGAAAATCAGCAAGGGCTTTTTGGGTTTGCTCCTTTTCGGTTTTAGATTTGGTCAGGCTTTCTTGGAAGGCCTTGACTTGGCTTTGCAACGTGGTTAACTGGGAAAAGAGAGTTTCCCGTTCCGTTCGCACGCGTTCTAGCTGGGTTCGATAGTCATTTGAGAGCTTTTCCAGCTCCTTTGTGGAGGCTGCGGAAGCTTGAGCCTGGGCAATTTGATGGTTTACTTTGGTCAGCTCTGAGAGGAGGTTTTCCCTTTCTTGGTTCGCCGAAGTGATTTTCTTGGACATTTCTTCCAGCCTCTGTTTGAGGATCTCTTTATCCACGTCATACGGCAAGGGTGCGGGCGGTTGAGGTGCTGTGGGTTTAACTTCTGCCTTTAGGGATATCTCAGGAGCGACGCTCGGGTTGGCCTTAATTTCCGGTAAATGAACTGCTGGGTGGATTGTTTCGGAGACGTCTGGTTCTACTTCTTCTGGGGTTTTAATTATGGAAGGTTCGATAAGTGTAGACTCAGGTTTTGGTGCGAAAGAAGGTTCTAGCGCTGGAATTTTGGTCTCTTCTGGCGCCTCCCTCGTTTCTGACGGCGGACTAACTAGAGGAACTGTTGAAGAGACCGCCTCAATTGGCGTTTTTATTGGCGCTGGTACTGGCTCTTTTATCGGTTGGGTAGGAAAGATAGGCTCCGCCTTTGGCGCAGGAGCTCCTGGCTCTGGGACTTTTCCCATTTGATACTGTTGGTTTCCTTTAAAGATTTCCATAGGCTCCTTTCGAGTTGAAAAAATGGGTTTGGGCGGAACGTGAGGAGTAAAGGATATTTCCGGCGAGATGTCAAGCGATGATCGAAGAGAAAGCGGAGGATTGCTGCTTTCAAGAGGATGACTCCGAAACTGCTTTTTGATTTCTTCCGGGATTTCCAAAATTCGCTCGCCGCGAATAGGCAGGACAATCGTACCTCCCAGGGCGGAAAGCCGATGCAGCGACCTCAAACGGACGTTTGAAACTGGTTTGACGTAAACGCTTTTGTCTGGTAGGCGGATTGTGACGACTGGCTTGAAGCTAATCTCAGAAGCGAACTGATTAGCTTCCACGGCCGCGGCTTTTTCCACAACGCTTCTGCTCGTTTCTTCTGGCATGGCCGCCAGAGGGGCTATTTGGGTTGGAGGAGTGAGAGTGGAAGGTGGAAGAATCGAAAAATTTAAACTTGAGAGGTAGCTTTCTTCTGCTAAATCTAGCTCGTTCTTCCGAACGATGGGTTGAAAAGTTCCCAGGTACTGTTCTAGCTTCAATCGGTTGGAAGTAGGGATTGAGGTGGGAGTTTGTTTTTGGAGATAGGCCGAATAGCTTGGGTAAAGAAAATCAAGTTTTTTAGCTTCCTTTCGCCAAACCCGCTTTGTCGGGGCATAGATAGCGTTGAAGAAAATGGTGACCCAGCGGTCTAAGGGAATATCGTTAACCGGCAGAAAGGCGAAGGCCAGACCGCCAAACCCCGCTCCTAGAACAAGTGTCCATTTCAAAAGGAAGGGAAGTGGGGCGGTGAGAGAAAGCCAGGCGATTAAGGCACCAGAACCGACATAGGCAAACTGGCGGATGGTCATGTTGCCAATCAGCTGGAACTCTACCCCCATGATATTTTGTGGGACAGGATGCTGTTGCATTTTTGCCTTTTGACTTAAGTTAGTTTAAATTGAAAATTCAATTATGGGGATAACAACAGAAAAGAGCTCAGTTTGACCTGAGTATAAGGAGGATTTTTTAAAAGCGATCTCGATCCTAAATTTCGTCCCTCTAACTCTTTCCATTGTTATCTTTAACTATTATTAGGCATGTTTAGTAATAATGCAACCGGATCAATCTGGATCACTGGCAACCGTGTGTTAAGGGTACTATATCTTCCTTCGACTTCGTCGAAGCGATATATATTAGAGTAGTCGCGCGACTATTTGCATAAATTATAGGTTTGACATTCAGGCTAATTTATGGTAGAATAATAGCCACGAACTTTAACAAGTGAAGATAATTTTAAGACATTAACCAGGGGGTCGAAAAGAGCTTTAACGAAAAATTGATCAAATAATTGCGTAATTAGTAATTTCGTCGTTGGCTCTCTTCGGCTTCCTGGGAAGGGAAGCTACTCCTCGTCGTTGGGCTCTCTCCTTTGTGGTAAGGCAATTTGCCTTGCTGCAAGAAGAGAAGCCTGCGGTTGAGGCAAATTTCAACTTCCCGAAAATAAAGTATAGAAAGAATAGAAAGAGGAGAGAGAAAAATGGCAACAGAAATCGCCGATCCGATGGACATGCTGAAGTTGGTAAGCTTGATCGAAAACTGTGACCCGTTTAATTTCACTAAGAGGGGAATGAGTCTCGATCAAGCAAAGGTTAAACTAGCGGAGCTGGAGAGAGAGCTAGAGGTTTACCCTGAGGGGACCCACAAATATGTTGAGCTCTTTAGATCTCGGGCGCCGAAGGCTGAACAGATTCAGCACTGGGCGACAGACCATTATCAGTCGCAGTATTTCCCGGTGAAGTACACGCCCTGGGGTAAGACGCCCACTTTTGCTGGCGTCTCTGTTAGAGGGGCACTCTTGGATGCGGCGGGACCAATCAAGGAACTTAGAGGAGGTCTTTTTTTAGGGGGAGTTAAGAACACGATGGGGGAGTTCACGGGCTCAAATTCCGCAGAACTCCTAGACCGGCTCGAGAAAGACTTCTCAAAACCCCTCCAAACAATCGGTATGACCGCAAACCCAGCTTTCCAAGGTATCTGGGAAGACCCCGAAGCTTGGAAGCACGTTTTAATGGCGATGGTGGCTTACCGTCTTGACGGGTGGTTGTACAAAACCAGCGACGGCGAGTACAAGGAAATCAAGACCATTGGTCTGCTCTTAGGGAATGCTCTTCCCCTAGACAGGGAGATACTTGATTTCAATGAGATTTGCAACTATCTCACGGCGGGACACACGGCGGAGTCAATTGCGCGATGCGCTCATCTACCCGAGTTCGCACTGACAACTACATTTCTGGGCTCAGTGCTAAATCGGCACGGAAGGCGGGGGCCAAACTTTGGGACGGTACCCAAACCCGATGGCAACTGGTATCGTGTTTTAGGAGCAAAGCTGCGTGGAACACTGATCGAGCCTGTATATTGGCTACATGCTGCTTGTTGGGAGGATTTGTGGGAGAGAAAGATGCTGACTCGAAGGATGATAGAGGAGTTTTTCGAACGTTATGGCTTTCTAGGCACTAGCCTAAACATTGACGAGGCTCCTGTATTACCTAAAGTCCAGACACCGGAAGCTCTTGCCGCGTATGTGGCAACCTACTACGGGTGGGTTCGTGATCTAGCCCTATGGAGAGCCAGAATGAGGAAATGGCTTCGAAGGGCGGATGGTTTGACTAGGCGCATGGTCGACGAGATGGTGGTCCACTCAAGAGAGATCACGGATTCACTCGTCGTAAATCTTAGGATGAGTGGTAGCTATGCGCGTGGCATTGGAACTGAGGAGGAAGAACAGGCTGCAATTAAGCGGCTTGGAACCCAGGTCGATAACCAAAAAAAGTCTATCGCGATAGTCTACGATGAGATGAGCAAGGCATATCGTGGCACGAGGGGTGGGGAAGACGAAGTAAAGCATCACGCAGATATGATTCGGGCAAAGGGGATTTATCCGGAAGCGTTTAGTCCTAAAAAAACCTTCAGTCCGGAAGAATCCTTTGGGTTGCTTTACTATACCACGGCTAGGCTCGAAGCGTTAGTAGAAGATATAAAATTGATGGAGATTGACCCTCGGATACTAGATGTAGTCAGTGATCAATCAGCCATCACACGTGCCGCATTAAAACGCGCGTGGGAGGAGGTAGAGAAAAGACCACGTAATAGGATCAACTTAGAAGAAGAGGCGAAGGGACTTGTAAGATAGGAGTTAGCGTACGCATTAAGGGAAGTAACTAAAAAAGTTGCTTCCCTTTTTTATGTTTTTATGGACCGTGTCCCCCTAGCAACTGCCCAATAAATTTCGCCACCTGCCAACCAGGCCGCCCTGTTTGATCACCCCAAAGGTTGTTATACTCCGTCCTTTTGATTCTAGTACCGAGCTCTGAAATGGCGGTAGATCTCGCCCTCGTGGCATCGCGTGACATCTCCATCGGATTAATAGAGCCTTGGTCGGACATGACAACGTCGAGAGCTTTCTTGATATTTGTACAGATTGCCGGTGTAAAGAGAAGTATTCCCAGGGATACTAGATCGTTGAATAAGGGTGGGGTCAAAGGAATACTTGACCCCGTTAAATTTGGTGAGGGAATAAACTGGGGGATATTAAATCCTATTCCCGATGTCCCTGTGGCGATAAAACGCATTGAGCTAAAGCTTGAGTCAATGGCCGTAGAGCTAAACTTACCAGCAATAGCGACCATCGTGTACATTGAGACGATACAAAGGACTGGAGCCAAGAGTCTCTTAAACCAGCCTTTTATGGAGGAGCTTCCCGGCAAGGATCCCCCGAGTAAATAAAGGGGAGCGGCAACAATAGTGAAAAAGAGCGAAATCCACTCTGTAATAAAAGCGATCCCGATTCTGGCGATGATGACAAATGTTACTAGTAAAAGAATAAAGAGTAAAATGATAACAGCCAGGAACCCAATACCTGGAATAGTTGGAATCTGGAAGGCGGCTAAAACAGAAGTGAGGATTACTCCTCCCGTCATAAAAAGAAAGACGTTTTGATTGTAACTACCATAGCTACAGTATAGATTCACCCCACAGCCGACTAGATTTAAGAGTAATCCGATGAGATCGATTGCCAATGCCCCTATCGGGAAACTAAAGGTGATCAAGATAAGGACCAACACTACTCTTGGTAAAGAATTTATTAAGCTCACGGTCGTCCTTGGATCCATTTTAGCCCTAAACATGACCATAAATCCGACAACCACTAAAACTAAAACTAAGAAAGCATAAGAAACATTTCTCAAGACTCCCCAAATTTCCAGGGCAGCAACATTAAGCCGGTCTCTTCCAATTCCTTGAGCGTAAGCATCTTTTGGCTGGAAGGGGTTGATATAAGCGAGATAATCTTGGGTATTGATCATTTGAGGACCGCTTTGGTGAATTTGATCAATCGTTGTGGCAGTAAGAGCGATTAACCCGGAAGGTGGGTTGTAAGTGGCTTTAGACTTTCCTCCAAGATTTGTTTGTTCGTTGGTCGCCTGGGGAGCACATGCAGTTGGATTTGCCCCTGTCTTTTTTTCCAACTCTCCCCATAGGCAAGTCGCAATATTACTAGGCATCATAGATTCGTCTACCGTTTTTACTATTGTAGTAATAATGTCAGGAATGAACTTTAAGAGGCTTTGCTTCGAATCCTCCACTGCTTTTTCGAATTTTTTAAATTCATCAGCGATCATCCAGGGGGCAGCTATTGGTCCCAAAAAAACTCTGGTGTCCACTGCTTCTTGGGTAACGTAAGACTTTGAGGGATCGTTGGGGGATAAATTAGTTTTGTAATCTTTTGAGACAGGAGAGAGTATCTCGGTTGGAGATTGGTTTTGGCTAGAAAAATCTGTTGAAGAAAATGTCGTTTGAGAAATTGAACTACTTTTAACAGGAGTAGGATCAGAGAACTTTTTTTCGGCGGCCAAAGCAAATAATGAAGAAGTATTTAGTAAAAAGGAAGTGACTAAACTAAAAATTAGTAGCTTTTTTAGAAAATATTTCTTATTGATAAAAAGACTTTGGACAGAATTCATACTGATCTCAGCTTAGCAAAGTACAGATTGATTGTCAACTTAGTTTCCTTTATACTGTTTTTGATATGCCAATGCTTGCTCAAGATAATAAAAAAGAAAAGAACTATTTATTTTCTTTTTTGGCAAAAGTGTCGCCAATTTTCTTCAACTGGCTCTTCCTGATGATAGCATCAGTGATAACTTTTTTGTATATTTTACTTAACCAATTGTTAGCAGTTTGCCCTTGCTGGTAGCCTTTATGGCAGAAGTTTATCGATACGGAAATCCACAGCAACAAAATAGACCTTCTATTTTTAGCCTAACGAGACTTTTTGCACCTTTAAGAAGACTCCTCTCCTTAATTTTAGAGGTAGCTTTTCCTAAGGCGAAGAAAATACCCCTTACGGCTAGAAAAAGCTCTAGTGGCAGTGATGCTCAAGACGATGAAGGGAGCAAAGAAAAGAAGAAAGATTCGGATAAAGATCAGCAAGAGCTGCAGGATAAAATTCAAGATCAGCACCCACAGTCCCCCCAAAATATTCAGAGAATTCAAAGATTTGGTCCGCTACGGAAAGTAGGCAATTTTTTTAAAAACCTCCTTCCTCAAGCTGGCAACTTTCTCTCCCAAACAGTTTCTAGGCTAGCGCCAAATAGTCTTCTTGGACGGGCTATTTCTAGTCTAGGTAAAAATATTTTTAGTAAGGGAATAAGCAATTTAATAAAAGGTGTTTTGCCTAAGCTCGGCGGACTTGCAGCTAGATTTATCGGCATGGTGGGAGGAGGGGCGATTAGTGGGGCAGGTGGTGCTGCCGCCGGTGGAGGAGCGGCTGCTGCAGGAGGTGGTACGGCAGCTGTTGGTGGGGGAGTTATCTCAGCGATCAGCAGTGTGCTATTAATTATCCTTTTGGTTATTATCCTTGTCATCTTATTAGCAGTATTTATCGTGATTGTTATTATGGTCGGAATGCGCGATTTTGAGTCTACGCCAGCTGGGGCGCCGCTGGGAACATCCAACTACGTTTCTATCACTAAAACTGTGACAGTAGACGGGGTAAATACGCTTCAGGTAACGGGAAAGAAACTCTTATCTTATACTATTACAGCGGCGCCAAAGGCTGATAATAAGCTAACAAACGTTGTCATTAAAGATACCTTTACTAGTGGAATCAATTTACTTAATAGCAGTACTTTTTCTTTTTATGATCCAGCAGGGGTGAAATTTTATGATTCTGGTTCCCCACCTCCTTCCTACGACCCGCAAGTATTTGCAAAATACTGGTGTGGCGGAGTACCAACAACTGGTAAGATGTGTTTTAAGCTGGATAAGTTGGAATCGTCGGTAAGCTTTAGAATCGATGTCTCCACTAACGATAATCTTACCGATAAAGACTCAATCTCTAATCAAGCTAGTGTGGAAGGGTTTTACTCTGACCCACCTGACCCCAAAAAGACAGCTTTAGCCTGGGCGACTGTACTTATTAATGCTGGTCCTGATGTAATAATCGCGAATGTGCCTTATATTCATGAATACGCTAGCTTAGATGATACGGACAAACCTAACGTCCAATGGACAGCTTGTGGTCCTGCTTCGTTAACAATGGCCTTAAATTACGCAGGTGTCTCCGATCGTTTATCCGTCGTAGCCAGAAAGTTAAGTGACGCGGGGATTTACAGTTGGGGCAACCTAACGGTTGGCCAGCTTAGTAGTGGGCCGGCTCTCTGGGGGAAGAAGATGGTAGTGGTTGAGAATTCCCCTGCGGGTATTTACAATGCCTTGAAAGATGGTCACCCAGTTGTAATAAATGTTGGAAATTACAACAATAAAGAGGTGGAGTACAATGATCCAGCTCGAGGCGGCCATTTTATGGTAGTTGTAGGTATCAAAGGTTTTGATGGAGAGTATGCTAAATCCCTGATTATTAATGATGATGGTTATGATGGTCATTGGATAACCGATCCAGCGAATCCTAGCCACTTAATATTGGATCCTTCCGGAGGAGATTACAAAGACTTTCCATACGTTTCGGGAAGTAAAACACAAATAATCCAGACGCAACCTACTAGAGGACCATATACAAATTACTTTAAGGGGACAGCTTTCTATGTGGAGTAACGCAATGACGTTACGTTTGCTTGATATAAACCTTAATTAACGGAAGTGTCCTTCCACCAGATGATATTTAGACTGTTTTGGTTTACTACCCCTTGATTTTTAAGCCACGTTTCGACAGTTTTTTTAGTTACTTTGTAAGGATTCTTTTTTATCGTAACTAAAAATTGGTCGCTTGTTTTTAAATACTCAATGCTATAGCTATCATTATCAACCGGCATTGCCTTTATTAAACTACTTTTGACCCAGGTAGGATTTTCCTGTGGCGTCGTGTTGACCTGGTTAGTTCCCAAGGACGTCGCGTTTTGTTTTTTGCCTGGTAAAAACGAAAGTACCAGGATTACTAAAACTAATATCCCAAAGATTCCAAAACCTATAAAAACGAGGCGACGCTGTTTTTCTGACATAATCTAATCCGTTTCTTTTAAATATTCTTGATAGAGATCCCAGACCACGTTGTCATAATTACCGCCGCAAGCAGAAGACTTTGGATTTCCACAGTAGCGTGCGGCAACTCCCTTGATGATTGCTTCAGACCAATTTGAAGTGCTGGATTCTCCGAGGGTTATCGCGTGGTTTTTAATAAGCTTGGCTGCGGCAACGATCGCATCTGGAAGAACTCTTCGATCGGCTGTATGGCCAAAGTCTATTTGGCTGGCGATTCCATTCCAAGTTTGAATTTCAAACTGCATGGCCCCCCGTACGTCAGCCTCGGGAAAACAATCAGTTCGATATTTACAAGTGTTATAACCTAGCCCTCTAAGGATTAATGGATCGTTGCCGCCTAATGTAGATGCTTTTGAGACCAATCCATTCCACCATCCGTAAGTACTAAAGTTTTTTACTTCGTCCTCGGAATATCCGAAGATCCTTCCGGCTTCCACTTTAGCGATCGCTTTAAGTACCGCTACAGGGACCCCAACGTGGTTTGCCGCTTGACGGAACATCTCCCTTAAGCTGGTGGCAGTAATCGTAACGTAAGTTGTGCCACTGCCAGTGTAGCCCGTTTCAGGTGAGACGGAACAGTTTTCTTCAGGTAAAGAAAGGGAACAATCGAGCCAATTTTTAGCCAATTCTGCTCCAAAAAGTGTTGGGACGGGAATGGAAGCATCTTTGATCTCTTTTCCAGATGGGATATGATCTTTGTTTTCTAAATTAGCATTAGCAGCATAATTTCCTTCAGATTTTCCATTTAACTTTTCTTGATCCTGGTTAAAAAGGGAGTTAGTATCTTCGCTGAATTCGGCCATCGAATCAGGAACAAAAGACCATCGCAAGCTGCCGTTGTTTACGTAAGTAAATTCTGGGATAGAGGTTACCGAGGGAACGAGATCAGGTTTCAGTATCCGATCGAACTGGGATTTTAGGGTAGTAATCGGTTGAACGACCGTTTTTATTTCCTTTCTGTCAAATACCGACATAGGATTGCCAAAAGCATCCAGAATTATTTTTCCGAACTTGTCCAGATCTCTAAAAAAATCTTGAACCCAACTTAGGGGAGGAGAATTAAAAAAAGAGTTTAGTTCTATTGTTCCAGCTCCGTCTTTTGCGGAACTATAAGTTGACTCGATAGTTTTGTCTTCTTGCCCGCACCCTTGATGGGTATTAGTAGGAACCTCTTGTAGTACCCCTTCAGTAGGGATAGAAAAGATTTCCGTTAGTTTTTCTGTTGCCCGTGCATAAGCGCTGGCCCAATCCGGAAGCTCGGATGTGATTGTGTCTTTTGTATCATTTGTGTTATATATTGGCGTTGAAGGAGTATTTTTGGAAGGGCATTTTTCCATGTTTATTTCTAATTTTCCATAGCCTTTTATTTTTGGAAAAGCAATATTAGGGTCAAAGACAGAAGTATCTGGTTTGGGAGAAGATGGGTCTGTGGGTGACAACAGCAGCCCCTCTTCCATGTACTGCTTTTGTTCTTCTGGGGTTAAGAAGTTTGGGAGTACTCTTCCTAAGGATTCCGTTTGTTTTTCCAACCCATTATAAGGTTTGATGTCTTTACCTTCGACTGTAACGCTAGGGTTTTGAGACCCGAAACGATCATTGACATAAAAAAACTCCCCCTCGGCAGTTTTATCTAAAGCTAAAACAAAGGAGGTTTGAGTTAAGGTAGCAATAGTTATTATTGAAAACAACAGAGGCAGTTTTTTATTCATAAGAACTAAAAGCAACTATTTTGGGCCATCGTTGGGATGCAGAATTTTAATAATGATTGTAAACCGGTGAAATCAGCGATTAATTTTATAATGAAATAAGCAAGAATGATCGCGACTAAACCGATAACCGCAAAGGAGAGGGTACCTTTAGCCGAGTCAAGAGCTTTTGGATCTCCTTCTGAGGTGAGAAACTTGAAACCGCCGCTAATAAACATAAAAAGTAAAGCTAGCCCAGCCAGAGTGGTCACTACCCTAATAATATTTTGAAAAACTACTTCCAAATCTGATAATAGTGGCGCTTGATTGTTATTCCTATTACTGTAATCTGTTTGTTGAGCAAATACTATAACCGGTGCAAATAAAATGGCTAAGTAAGCGATAAAAATGGCAATATAAATTAGACGGAAAGTTTTTAAATGTTTTTTAACTTTACCTAACATTCGAGACCCTCTAAGAACTAATTTAACCACAACCAAACCTAGCTGTCAATTTAATTTTGCTTTATAATAATTAAATGCAAAGAAAGTTATTGGCTTGGTTAAAGTTACATAGGGAAGCGGTTATTATAGTTGGTTTAATTGTTTTTAACCTTGGTCTTCGACTGTTCCGCCTTGATCAGCCAAACGAGGCCTATTTTGACGAAGGCGCCCACTATGTTCCGGCGGCTAGGGCTTACCTAAACGGCGATTTCTCCTTAAATTTTGAACACCCTTTGTTAGGAAAATTTTTAATCGGGGCGGGGATTATGCTTTTTGGGGATAATCCCTGGGGCTGGCGGTTGCCTGAGGTAGTTTTTAGCATTATTGGAGTGCTAGTTACTTACTTTTTAGCAAGAAAGATGTTTGCTTTCCATCCTGGAAAAGTTTGGATCGCTTCCGTTGCCGCTTTCCTCCTTTCCCTGGACTTTATGTGGTTTGTTCACTCCAGAATTGCTTTACTTGAAATATTTTTAGCCGTTTTTGTTTTGATCACACTTTATTTTCTGTGGTGCTACCTCGAGAATTTTCGGTTGAGAACCTTATTTTTAGTTGGTTTCTTTTTAGGATTGGCCTTGTCAGTGAAATGGACGGCTTTATTTTTGTTTTTGGCCATCACCGCCTTGTTTTTTCTTTTTCATAAAAAAACTTGGCGCTCTTGGGGAACGGATTTATTTGTAATTGGAGGCACAGCTGGTTTAGTTTATTTGATTTCTTACGTTCCTTACCTTCTTGGGCATTCTTTTTGGGATTTTATTTCCTTACAACAGAAAATGCTTAATTATCATGAAAACATTAATGATATTTCTTATCTTAGGAAGCCTGTTACGCTAGACGAATCGGTCGTGATTCATCCTTGGTTGTGGTTTCTTGACTCCCCGATGGGTTACTTATCAAAAAATCTAGGTGGAGGACAAGCTCAACTAATAATTTCATTAAGTCATCCATTTGTTTTTTGGTTGAGTATTTTTGTGTTTTTTAAGGTAGGGATAAAAGGATTGCGCCAAAAGACGAGGGAGATTAGTTTTTTGTTTATTATTTTTCTTTCTTTTTATTTACCTTGGTTCTTCGTTTCTCGTTACCAGTTTATTTATTATTTACTATCCATTATTCCTTTTCTTTGTATCACCGTTGCTTATTTTCTTTATCCCTACTTTATTGATAAATATCGAAGATGGGATGTAGTTGGTTACCTAATCGCGGTAGTCCTTTCCTTTGTTTACCTTTATCCCGTATTAACAGGTTGGCAAATCCCGAATAACTACTTTTATTTTCCGATTTTTAAATAAGTTTAAAGCAAAAGAAAAGTTCGCCTATAGACAAGCGAACTTTTCTTGAATTCTAAGCAAGACTAGTTTTAGTTCAACTTACCGACTGTATTTTGAGCTGTTGGCGGCTTAAATCCTCCGAGAACACTGACTCCGAAGACTCGTTCGATAATCAACATGATCGCGAAAGCACCGACGACGATAATCAGACCAACCAAGGCTGCGGTAATGCGGTCTCTCGCTGCTTGGGCGGCGGCTTTATCCCCACCGCTGGTTATCCATTGCAGACCTCCGATAAGGAGAAAGATGAAAACTAATAACGCAGCAAAAAAGATGACCAGTACGATTACATTAGAAATTAGTTGGCCAAGATCAGAGAAAGGAGTAACCGTATTTGGGACTTGGCTGACGGTACCTTGGGCTAGGGCGGCAGTTACCGCCATTGTTGCAAGATAAGGTATAGATACGGCTGAGATGGCTGCCCTGACGACTTTTGGAAGTTTCATAATTCACCCCCTTTCTTTGCTTATGGGCCAGGAATTTTGATTCCTGAAATGATACTTATACCAAAGACAGTTTCGATTATTTTTATAATGCTAAAAGCACCAACAAGGATAACTAAGCCTATTAACGCATTTGTTATTCTATTTCTCGCCGATTCTAGACTAGCCTTATCCCCACCGCTTGTTATCCATTGCAGACCGCCAACAAGAAGATAAATGAAAAAAAGCAAACCACCTAGTATGATAACAGCTTGAAGAAGGACAGTCAACAATTGTCCCAGGTCGGTGAATGATTTAGGCGAGGTAGCTTCTACATTGCCTAGGTTGATTATACCTTGGGCATTGGCCTTATGGGTCAATAATATTGAGCTTAGTGATATTACTAAAGCGCTGACTACCTTTTTAAACATTATTTCTCCTGTTCATGAAGGAATTAATGTGGATTTGTTATACCTATTGGTGCTGGTATGTTTAAATCAAGAATTTTAATACCAAATAAGGTTTCTACGATTTTAATTATTGCAAAACTAGCAACCAAAATTCCAAGTCCAATTAAGGCATTAACTATCTTGCCTCTTGCGCTTTCTAAGCCGGCTTTATCCCCCCCACTAGTTATCCATTGTATCCCACCAATGAGAAGATAAATTAAAAATAATAAACCACCTATGATGACAGCCGTGGTCCAAAGATTTCCTATTAGTAAAGCCAAACCACCCCTTGATGGGTCTGGGTAGGAGACAGCGGAGTTAGAGACATTAAATTCTACTTTATCTACAGGGTTTAATGTAAGTAACGTTTTCATGGATTAATTCCCCACTGGGGTCCAATAAAGAGAGGACTAAGTATGTTTATTCCTAGTACAGCTTGGACTAATGCTACAATAAAGGTAGCTGCGACTACAATAATTAGACCGATCAACGCGTTAGTAATCGTATTTCTTGCTGACTCTGCTGCTACCTTATCGCCTCCGCTGGTGGCATACTTTATCCCCCCAACGATTAAAAACGCAAGAAATATTAGACCTGCTATAACTGTAGCTGCGCTAATTAAATTACTGATGAGGTTCCCAATCCCTGATGGACTATCTGTATAATTGGTCGGATTAATAATTCCACCCGGTTTGACCGATTGAGCTGCAAAAACTTCTCTAATTAACATTGTTTATGGCCTAGTACAATACTCATATACTTTATTAATCATGGTCCTATAAATTCTGGGTCAAGTATATTTATCCCCAGTATAGTTTGGATGATAAGAGCGATAAACCAAACAGAAGTAACGATTACCAGTCCGATCAAGGCGTTGGTAATAGTTTCCCTCGCACTCTGGGCCGCTTTAGAATCTCCTCCAGACGTAAGGTACTTAATACCGCCCATAATTAAGTATGCTAGAAATGCCAGACCAGCGATGGTGACTACAGCAAAAAAACCATTATTGATTAGTTTTCCGAGCCCACTAATGTTATCTCCGTACTTTGTCGGATTAGTTAGACTACCTGGGTCAAACTGACTTGCTGCAAATACTTGGTCTATACGCATTTTAATTCTTTCCAAAAAGACTAAAGAACTAATTACTTACGGTCCTGTAAATACCGGATGAGTGATACTAATTCCTAAAACGGTTTCCAGAATTAAAGCGACAAACCAAACGCCAGTTACAATGACCAAACCAATTAAGGCGGTAGTGATCGTTTCCCTTGCACTTTGGGCCGCTTTAGAATCTCCCCCGGAAGTTAGATACTTAATGCCACCTACAATTAGGTATAACAGAAACGCTAGACCAGCAACCGTAACAACAGCAGTAAAGGCATTGTTAACGAACTTTCCTAAACCACCATCAGGTTTATAGTCACCTGTATAGGGTGTAGTTATATTACCTAAATAATCAGTTGGAGATGCCATCAGACCCTCTTATAAAATGCTTACTCCTGTAATAGTTTGAATTATTTGAACTACCCAATAGCTAACAAATATTATTATAATACCTAGAAAGGCGTTTGTCAGCGTGTCTTTTGCGCTTTGAATTGCCTTTTGGTCACCGCTAGAGGTCAAAAATTTAATGCCACCAAATAGGAAAAAGATAATTACGGTTAGTCCAGCAATAGTAAAAATAGCTTGAAGAAGGACAGAGATTAAACTACCAAGGGAAGTAAAAGAAGAGGTTATCGGATTTCCATTAAGTTCAAAATTGTTACCAATACTTATCCAGCTGTAGGTTGGAGTTGCCCCCACACTTAAGAGAGCTCCTGATATTAGAATTGCTGTAATAGTTAAAAATATTTTTTTCATAAACTTAAATTAAAGTCCTACTCCTACATTAAAGATAGTGCTTATAATTTGAAGTAACCAAAAACTGACAAAAACGAGGATAAATCCAAGGACGGCATTTGAAATGGTGTTTTTTGCACTTTGAAGTGCTTTTTGGTCACCACCCGAAGTAATAAATTTAAATCCTCCAATAATTAGGTAAACAAGTAGGACGATTCCCGCGAGCGCAAAAATAATCGGAATAAATTCGCTTACGATGTCGCCGATTTGGTTTTGCTTTAAACCAGTAGGGGAGGTAATGCTAACTGTATCTCTACCTCTATTCCACCACCAATCCTGTGGTCTAGCTGGAAATCCTGGAAGAGTTAAAAATAAATAGGACATTATTAGCTCCATCCCGGTAATTCTAAGACTCTAACTCCTATAAATTGAAGTAATACGACTGCAAAGATTATAAGTAGTAAACCCATTATTGCGCTGGTAATTTGATCCTTTCCCTCCTGCAACGCTTTTGGGTCTCCTTGACTAACTAAAATTTTGAAAGCGCCGAGAATAATAAGTAAAAAAGCGAAACCACCCCCGACTGCGACCGCAAACCTTAATCCCCATTGGGCAAGTGACTCTGGATTTCTAGGAATGCACCCAAGTTCCGTTTCGGTTCCTGGGCCGAAAGGACCACTACAGTCCCTTTGAGCGTAAGTAGTAGAAAAGCCACTTAAGGAAAAAAATGCTAAAAAGGAAATTAAAATGAAAGGAATAGTAAATTTTTTTATAATCTTCACGAATACCTCAGGAAAAAAACTGGTAACTGCCGAAGAGTTTGCGAGCTACCAAAATCCTACTAAAATCCTGCCTCTTTGTCAACTTGGCAAGAGCTTAAGTTTGCGTTAGAATGGAAGCTGATGAGAAAGACTGCCTGGTTAATAATCGCTTCCATTATCCTTAATTTTTTTTGGGTCCCTGCGAATGCGGACGATTACGACACGCAGATTTCTACCCTTGAAAGCCAGAAGCAGCAAAAGCAATCAGAATACCAGCAAACCCAAGAAAGAATAGAGCAGTTAAAGAAGCAGCAAGAAGACCTTTCGAAGAAGTTAAAGGACCTTTCCGGGCAACTTTGGACGACCCAGACCCAGCTTGATGACCTAAGCAGCCAGATAGATGAAACCCAGCAAAAATTAACAGAAGTGGAAGCCAACCTTAAAGATCGCCAGGAAAAACTTAATCGAGAACAAGAATTTCGCAACAGTACCATCAGAAACTACTACAAACATTCCCACACTTCGGTGATTGAACTTTTGCTTGCTTCTGACAAATTTAGTGAGACGGCCCAAAACACCGCCTTCCAAACCTCAATGTTAGATCAAGCCAAGCGGACGATTGCTTCCTTGAATACGGAAATTGCTCAATTTGAAGAAAATAAAAAGAATGTTGAGCAGGTAAAGAAAGATTTGGAAGATAACCTAATCAAGATCGCGTCCTTGAAAAAACAGCTCCAAAGTCAAGCATCTCAGACTCAAAAACAGATTAATGAGACCGCCGCACAGAAAAACGCTCTCACCGGGCAGCTTTCCAGTATCCAAAACAGTATTAAGGACTTGACGGCTCAGCAACAAACCTTAATTGCCCAAAAATTGGCCGCCACCTCCCAGTTCTTGACAGTAGGGGACGTGGCTCAGGCGATTCAGTCACTACCAACGCCTGGTTTCTCACCCGCCTACGCCTTTTTTACCTACGGCTATCCCCACCGAGTGGGAATGAACCAATACGGGGCTTACGGACGAGCTTTGGTGGCCAAACAAGATTTCCAAACCATTCTCAAAGCTTACTACGGGATGGAAGCGACCGTGGCGAATGTCCCGACTATGATCACCGTCAATGGCTGTAACGATTATGGGCAGTGTTTTAATAATGAATCTTTTGCCTTCGATGATTACCTCAAGCACCTTTATGAAATGCCTGGGAACTGGCCGGCGGAAGCCCTCAAAGCTCAAGCGGTGGCAGCGCGGACTTACGCTATGCGCTACGGCAGCGTGATCTGTCCTAGTCAGTCTTGTCAAGAAGTGAAAAAAGAAGTTAATACAACCGCTTGGCAACAGGCGGTTGACGCGACCGCCGGATTGATCTTGGGAGGTAACAACCCAATTGCCGCTTACTATTCTTCGACCGACGGGGGATATACCTGCACTGATTTTTACCATAACAACCCCTGCACTGCCTATCTGGTTGACGCAGTCGATGGTAAATGGAGTACTCAAACCGCTTACGACGGACCAAACTATGGTAATTCTCCCTGGTTCCATAAGGCTTGGGGAGACAATCAGCGGGGGAATGCTTGGATGACAGAAGAAGAAACGGAAGACATTTTCAACGCTATTCTTCTTTCCCAAAAGTCTTCCTCTTACAACCAATATCTCACCCAGCCAGATCGTGGGGGTTGGAGCTTTGCTCAGGTTAAAGACGCTTTGGCGAAGGAGGGGGTGAAGGAGATTGGGATGATTAGCGCCATTACCACGTTCCAAGATGGGGCAGGAAACACAAGTAACGTGGCGGTAACCTCAGCCGATTATGGGACGAAGACTTTTGACGGGGCAACTTTTAAGTCGATGTTTAATTTACGTTCCCTCGGGACCTTGGCCATCTGGACTTCTCTTTACGATGTGGTGAGACAGTGATAAAATAAGATAAATTTAACACATAAATTTTAAGATATAACGTTATTTGAGGGTAATATGTCGCAAGATCCTAAAGAAGAGGGTGCTCTGGCTTCCTTTGTAGAACAACCAGAAAATGTGCACTTCGAGACCCAGGAGGATAATGAGAAGGTGCTTTACTTACTAAGAAGGCACTGGTTTACAAATACCGGCTGGCTTTCTTTGGGCTTTTTGCTGCTTGTCCTTCCGTTAGTTTTCTTTATTTCAGACCCTTTCCTTTCGTCAGCTCTTCATTTCAACTTTCCTCTTAAATACCAGTTAGTTGGAGTTTTGGTTTGGTATTTGATTACTTTTGGCTTTTTACTCGAAAACTTTCTGATGTGGTATTTTGACGTATACATTATTACCAACGAGCGTTTAGTAGATGTTGATTTTTACGGCCTTTTTTACAAGCAGATTTCTGAATGCGCCCTTTCGCGGATTCAAGATGTGACCCATCGAATGGGTGGAGTGGCTCAGATTATGTTTAACTATGGGAACGTAATCGTCCAGACGGCAGGGACACATGATTATTTCGAATTCGAATTGGTGCCGGAACCGGATTTGGTCCAGAAAAAGATTTTTGAGCTAGTAGAGGAGCACGACGATCGGGTGCCGGTTAGCGGGGTGCTTCTTGATAGAAGAGTTTAAAGATGGATAGCTTCTCCTTATCATCAATCGTGAGTACAGCTAATTACCAGCTTTTGGTTAAGCCGATTGTTTCCTTGTTTTTAATTTTTTACATCTGCTTTGCTTTGATAATGGTTCGCCAAGTTGGTTTGATGAACAGCGTCTTGGGGACGAATCTTTGTCCTATCCTGAAGCTAATCGCTTATTTACATTTGATCGGTTCCGTTGCAGTGCTTCTAGTCGCTTTGTCGGTTCTTTAATTTCTGATTTTTATTTTTTGGCCGTTTTTATGGAAAAGTACCTCGTTCCTCTATCAAAAAAAATTAATGGGCGGGAAGAGCGTAACGCTTGGGTACAAGTTTTTCAAGCATTGCCTGCTTCTGAGGAGGAGAAGAAAAGCCGTGGTTTCTTGTTTGCCGTAGTTGACCTTAAGGCAGAGGAAGATTTTGATTGTACTGCTGCTGGCAAAATGATCTTAAATAGCCTAAAGGAAGAATACTACGAAGATTCTTCTGGGGGGATTTTAGCCTCATTAGAACATGCCTTGGATGTCTCTGGACAAAAACTGATTAGTTTGGTGAGCACGTCTGTAGGCGGTAAGGAAGGAATCGACTTTAATATTGTCGTTGTGGTTCTCTGGGGAGCAGTTGCTTATGTTGCGAGAATGGGAAACGCTTACTTTGGGGTTTACCGAAAGGGAAGACTTCACGCGATAGGTAGTTCGGCTATCAACGCGATTAAGACTGCTTCGGGTCTTCTTCATGAGGATGATTGTTTAGTTTTAGCGACCAAAAAATTTAAGGAAGCACTTTCCGATCACGTTCTCGAAACAGCCTTGAAAAAAGAGTCTTTGGACGAAGTGGAAGAATCTTTATCTAGCTTGGTTAAGGATCGAGTTAGGGCCACTGCTTTATTAGTCAAATTAGAGGTGGCAGAGGTAACTGAGGGTGAGGAAGCAGTTATTTTTATTAAGGATCTTTCTAACATTGACATTTATCCCGTGGTAAAAAAGCCGTTTAATAAAAGAGTAGACAACTTGTTCGTTACGGGAAGAATTATTTTTAACCAAGCTATATTTAACTTTGTAAAATTGTTTGATTTTTTTGGCAAAAAGACGACTAAGCCTCTTGTATTACTAAAAAAATTACTTCGGATTCTTGGGCGTCTTTTTTCATTTTTAATTTCCCTGATCCCAGTTAAAAAGATACCTTTTTTGAAAGAACCTGCCTTTAGACGATCCGCAAATCATTATCAGTCTTGGACCAAAAAGCATAAAGCCTTAGTTTTAGCGGTTGTTTTTGGAATAATCCTCTTAGGGAGCGTTTTTTGGAACCAGCAGCAAAGGAGTTTAGCGGACAAAAAGGAAAAATTAGCCAGCTTGTTAGACCTAGCCCAAAGTAAATATGAAGAAGCAAAATCTTTGCAGAGCTTAAACCCCTTGCGGGCTAAAACACTTTTGACGGATGCCAAAGCCAGTTTAGATCAAGCGCTAAAGTTGGAAGAAAAAAATCAACAGGCCTTGAAACTTAAGACATCGTTGGAAGGAATTTTAGGGGAATCGGCAAAAACGTATCGGATTTCTGATCCGACGTTATTTTATGATCTTACCACCTTAAAGACAGGAGCTAAGGCGGAGGGGCTGAGGTTAGCTGACAGCAGTTTAGTGGTTCTAGATAAAAGTCGTAGTGCTCTATATTCGCTTAGTTTTACTTCCAGAGAAGCGAAGGTTTTGATAGAAAGCAAAAGCAACCTTTCCCAACCTTCGTTTCTATCCCTTTACCGAGATAATCTGTATCTTTTTAGCCCCATAGCGGGTTTGATCCGATATGGTCTTAAGACTGAAATGATCAAGCCGGTGGTTAATCTTGCCCCCACTTGGCAAAAAATCGTCGCTTTGGCTAATTACCATGATAACCTTTATTTATTAGACGTTAACCAAAATGCAATTTGGAAATACGTGCCGGTAGAGGATGGTTATAGCGACGGGAAAAACTTCCTGTCGGAAAAAGAAAAAGTTGACTTGTCTAAAGCGGTGAGTTTGACGGTGGATGGATCTGTTTGGGTTCTTACTTCCGAGGGAAACGTGCTTAAGTTTACACGAGGTGTACGGGAAGATTTCCGAATCGTTGGTTTGGAGGGAATTTTTAGCAATCCGACTAAGATTTTTACAGAAGAGACTTTAACCAATTTATACCTACTAGATCAAAAAAATAAAAGAATTGTGGTGGTGAGTAAGGAGGGGGAGTATCTCGCCCAATATGTGAGTGAAAAATTTTCAGATGCTCTGGACGTAGTAGCCGACGAGGCCAGTAAAAAGCTATTTGTTTTAACCCAAACAAAGATATATAATGTCGACTTAAGATGAACAATGGGCACAGAATCAACATTCCAAATAAAAAGGCACACCATGATTACGTTATTTTAGAAACCTTTGAAGCGGGGGTTGTTCTTAGTGGTGGTGAAATAAAATCAGTGAGGAAGGGAAGCGCCTCTTTGGCGGATAGTTTCGTCCGTTTGGTAGATCAGGAAGCGTATCTGGTAAATGCTTACATTGCTCCTTACCAAGAGACGGTTGGTTATGATCCCAGACACTCTCGAAAACTTTTGCTTCACAGGAAAGAAATTCTTTATCTGACGGGAAAAATTGCCTCTTCTAACTTGACTTTAGTGCCTCTAAAAATGTATAATAAGCGGAATATTGTAAAGGTAGAGGTTGCTCTGGCACGTGGAAAGAAGACTTTTGAAAAACGAGAGTTACTCAAACGACGAGCCATTGAGAGAGAGGTTGAGCAAGAATTGCGAGAAGCAAAGTTAAAGAAAACAAGTTAAAAGTTCAAAGTTGATTAAGAAATAAAAATAATTTTTAATTGCGTTTGGGGCTGTTTAGCTTCGACGGGAAGGCACTTTGAAAGTGGGCAAGCCGGCCATGGTAAAAAGCCGTTAAACTTTACCACAATTATAAATGCCAATAGAGCATTTTCTCCTGCTTATGCTTACGCGACTGCGTAACAGCAAGTAGGCGTCTTGATTACTCTCTCCTGACGGAGTGGTCAGGGTGCGACCCTAGTCGGGATGGATTTCTTGGGGTTGGTTTCCCCGGTTTTATCCACCTTTTATCAACCTTACTCACTGACAAATTTTGTTGGTTGAGCTTGTTAGTGAGGAATTTTTCAACCAACTAAGCTTGTAGTTCCGCTTCGGGGTCGTTTTTTCGGACAGGGGTGCAATTCCCCTCAGCTCCACCAGTTTTCGCCAAGGCTTCAACTAGCTTGCCAGTTTTAGTTTGACGTTATTTCTTTAAACCCTATCTTTCAAGCTGGGATATGATTTGAATCAGAACAAAAAGACGGATTCCGCAGAATCTTGCCCATGGGAGACATCACTTTCCATGGGCTAGTACTGCGGCCCAGACTTTAGCAGCGCCTGCCTTTTTTAGAGTGGCGCAGCATTCCTCTAAGGTAGTAAAAGTAGTAGCAACATCGTCAACCAAGAGAACATTTTTTCCGCGGACTTCACTCGCCAGGGGACAAAGAAAAGCTTTTTTGAGATTTTGAACTCTTTTTTCTTTTGACAACTCTGCTTGTGGCGAGGTTGGGTATTTCCTAATTAAAACTTCTGACCTAAGGGGGAGGGAGAATTTTTGGCTTACAACTTGGGCTAAAAGTAAAGCTTGGTTAAATTCTCTCTGGTTGAGCCTTTTTTGATGAAGTGGGACGGGAACGACCATGTCGATCTGGTAAAGTTTTCCCTGAAGATAGTTGGCTAATAGATTTCCTAAAGGTGCGTGAAGCTCTTTCACAAAACGGTACTTGAAAAGATGCAGGGCTCTTTTTAAAACTCTTTCGTAAGGAGAGACGATGAGGACTCCGTCTAGGCCCGACCTGGTCAGACAACGGGGATGGGTAAATCCCCCGATCGACGGGCACTGGCAGCGATAACAGATAGATGTGTGGTTTACAGGTACCTTTTTTAGGCAGTTTGGGCATAGATACATATCTGCTTTTCCACAAACCACGCACTTTTTAGGAAAGACTAGGTCAAGCAAAAAATCAGAAAAGTAGTTAAAAAGGCTCATTAGAATTGAATTTTACCCTATTTTTTGGTATAGTGCACCTAATAATTAAAATTAAAAATGCAAAGTGCAGAGTTGAGGTTGGTAGAAGAAAGTTACTCAAGCTTAATAACTTTTAATTTTTCACTTTGAACCTTTCATTGTTTGGAGAGGTCGCATAGCTGGTCTAGTGCGGCGGTTTGCTAAACCGCTAGGTGCTAATTAGTGCCTCGTGGGTTCGAATCCCACCCTCTCCGCCAGTCAGGAACAGAATTTTATCTGAGGCTAGTCGGGAAGGGTGGCCGAGAGGATGAAGGCAACGGTCTTGAAAACCGTCAGCCGCTTTAAGCGGCTCGGGGGTTCGAATCCCTCCCCTTCCGCCAAACAGTTAAAAGTGCAAGATGCAAAGTTGTGAGGCTGGGTAAGTTTTCATAATTTTGAATTTTGGACTTTTAATTTGAGCGATACCGATCTAGCTTAGCTGGATTGGAGAGCGAATGGAGGATAACATGCCCGATCCGACAAATGAAAGCATCTTGAAAAATTTGAAAGAGCAGCTTTCTAGGATTCAAGAAGAGATTGGTAAGATGGAAGGGAGTTCCAGTCCCGCAACTTTAGAAAACCCCGTGGTTGGAGCCAAAGAACAAGATGGAAAGCAAAAAAAAGCAGAGGATTTACTTATCTGGCGAGCTCCTTCTCGAATTTTCCGTCCTCGAAGTAAAAAGTGGTTTGCCAATATTGGCCTAATGGTTTTGATTTTAGCTGTGTTGTTGCTTTTTATGCGCGAATTTCTCTTGATCGGAGTTTTGATTGCTTTGGCTTTCGTTATTTATGTTTTAGCGACTGTCCCGCCTGATGAGATTGAAAACAAAATTACAGATCAAGGGGTGATTACTGGAGGGCATGAATACCTTTGGTCAGAATTAGTTGATTTTTGGTTTTCCCAAAAGTATGGAGAGGCCATTTTAAATATTGACCTAAAGTTTGGCTTTCCAGGGCGGTTAACGCTACTTTTTAATTCAGAACAACAAGATAAAATTAAACAAATCCTCTCAAGGTATCTTCCTTTTAGGGAAATCCCCAAGACTAACTGGTGGGAAAAAATGACTGAGGGGGTAGTTGACCGCGTGCCGATGGAAAAGAGTCAAAGTGAGGCAGCGCCGGTTTTTAAAGAAATACCCTAGACAGAGTTAAAAGTTTAAAGTGTAGCGTTTAGGCGCTCGTAGCTTAATGGATAGAGCATCAGATTGCGGATCTGAAGGTTGGGAGTTCGAGTCTCCCCGAGCGCACCACACTTCGCTGAAGCTTCGTGTGGCCTGCGGCCACGAACTAAAAAATGCATGTAAGAAATTTGGAGCTACTTTAAAAGAGCGAAGTGTGTAACCCGAAGCTTTATGCGTAGGGTTACCGTAAATATGTACTACGTTTATCTTTTAAAGCTCAATAACCAATCTATTTATACTGGTTCTACGCCAAATTTAAAGAATCGGTTTAAGGAACATCAGCAGGGATATGTTGAATCAACAAAGAATCTGAGACCTTTAGAATTGGTCTGGTTTTGTTGCTTTAGGGAAAGGTTAAGTGCGTTAAGATTCGAAAGATACCTCAAAAACGGATCAGGACAGGCTTTTAGGAATAGAAGATTAGTTTAGGGTTGAAAAAATACGTGGCGGGATGGCTGAGTGGACGAAAGCGGTTGTCTCGAAAACAACTACCTCGCTTTTGTGGGGTCGCAGGTTCGAATCCTGCTCCCGCCGCCAAGCGCTCGTAGCTCAATGGATAGAGCGTCGGCCTCCGGAGCCGAAGCCTGTGGGTTCGAGTCCCGCCGAGCGCACCAATAGCTAGGACTTATCCAGTGGGAGAAATTATGCCAGAAAAGAGTTTGTGGAAAAGGGAATATTCGGGTGGGGGAATAGTTTTTAAGAAAGAAGACGACCGAGTTTATATTTTGCTTGCTCAACATAGTCGCCATCATGGCTGGAGTTTTCCGAAAGGTTTGATCGACAAAGGTGAATCGATGAAAGAGGCTGCTTTACGAGAAGTGAAAGAAGAAGGTGGGGTCGAGGCGGAAATTGTCGATGACGTTGGAGAAAGTCATTATTTTTATTCTCAAGACGGCCAGAAAATAAGCAAGACCGTGAAGTTTTACTTAATGAAGTATCTTTCCGGCAATATTGCCGACCATGATTGGGAAGTCGAAAACGCCGAATGGGTTCCGGTTGATCGGGTTGAGGAGAAATTAACCTTTAAGACCGATAAGGAAATTTTTCAGCAAGTGAAAAAACTGTTAGAATAGTGGCGCCTGATCGTTTGGAGAGGTGTCCGAGTGGTTTAAGGAGCACGCTTGGAAAGCGTGTGACATCGCAAGGTGTCCGTGGGTTCGAATCCCACTCTCTCCGCCAAGTTTTACATTCAGCGAAATTGATTGGAACCTCCCCCGCAAATGCGGGGTCGGCATCGTTGGATTGCGTTCACCCCTCTCAACCATGCCAATATAAGTCCTGTGCATGGACAACAGCGCCGCCAACTGTTCCTGCGAGATCCCCTGAGACTTTCTTACCTTTTGCAGTCTCTCCCCAAAGTTTTTCAATATGTGCTGGGGTGTAATTGGTTTGCCTATTACTAAAAATCTTAGAGACTCCTTGTCTCTTTCTCGACATACTCCTTGTATTCTTTTGTGCTAAAATATGCCTGGAGATAAGTCTAAACTTGACATTCGTCTCGGAAGGAAGTTAACATTCCGAAATCGTTAACAGTTGGGCTGTTAGGAGGTGAAAAATGATAATGAAACATAAAAATAAATCTCGAATTCTTCCCCTCATACTTCTCCTCTCGGTTACTGTTCTTCTTGTATTATGTTGACTCCTCGTTTCTTAACTCAATCAAAAATCGTTCAGTCATTCCACAACAATGCCAAAGATCAGCAAGTGGCTGAATTGCTGGAGGAAATGAACGCTAACCCAAATAAGGAATCTGAGGAGTATAAAGCGCTGCGTCAGAAGTTTTGTCTTTTAACTACCAGACCAGAGGCGGAAAGAGCTAAGGCGGTAAATAACATCAGAGAGTTTCTGCATGGGATTTACCCAGCGGTTAGTAAAGAATTTGAGCCAGAGCTCATCTGCAGTCGGTTTAATGGTAAGCCCGATGACAGTGGGACAGATTATCATAACCCAGCCAGCGAGTTTTACGAAGCGGAAAATCACAGCTTTGAGATCGATCCTAAAACCAACTACATCATTGGTGTTGGTGACGCTGAAAGAACCAAGAGAACAGATCCGTTGCCTAATTACGACTACTCAGGACGCTACAGCACCTCAAAAGAATTAAGACAAGTTGCTGAGAGATTCCTGACCGAGCATAAAGACATCCTGGATATCGATATTACCAAGATGACCTACAAATTCGAGGGCACAAAGCCAGGCAACTTCTTTATGAACTGGGAAGACAAAAATGTCTTTGTTACCAAAGAACACGAGGTTTGTGGCGATGTCGACAAGACTCGTGAAGGAGCTTATCAGAACGCTCAGGGTGTGTGGTGCATCAAAATGAAATCAACCAACTACCAAAGGATCGATATTACTATCACCAACGGTGGACAGATCATTGTTTACAGAAACAATATCCAGGATTTGCCTAAGCTCTGAGACTGTTTGGTCTATCGGGAGACCCTCTCAGTCCTCCCATCCAACAATTTCTTGCCCACCAGCGGTAAGGAGGGATTTTCTGGCGTTATAGACCAGTTCCAAACATAAAAGGAAACACTGTAAATATCAAGTTGAGTTGAATTTTTATCAACACAGAGTTAAATTGTTTACTGGTTCTGACGCTCGAAATACACCTTTGAATGGGAAACTCTCCAGGCGAGCCCAATCAAGTATGGAGGTTTTAGGAGTCCTCCCAAAACCTGTCCAATTCCCCCAACACATCCCCGGCTTCTAAGCTAAATTAAGGTGAAACTATTGCCACCCCAGGCACGAAAGCCCTGCACAAGCCAACACAAAGGGTTTACGGTGGTGTAATTTTGGAGTGATCTCTGAGTTAGGGTTGCTTCAACCCACCCCACTCTACTAAGGTGAAACCTTTTCTTACCAGTCTATTAAGATTCTGGGGCTGGGGTAATTGTTCAGGTTTTTCTGTTAATGCGGAGTAGTCTAAGAAAATGCGGAAACTTGTATCTGGTTTAGGATCTACAGTCATTGGGAAGAGCCTGTTTAGATCATCCGTCTGCAAGAAACTGATGCGATAATATGGAGCATTCTTCTCTAACATGTCAGCCAACCAGTAATTCGTAAAGTCCTTCCTTTCTGTATCAGAAAGCCCCATTCCGATCAGTTTTTCATTTAGAAAACTACCCAAGTCTTTCCGATCGACAATCCACCCATCCTTAATTGTTGGGTAGTTTCTGGAAACCACATTACCCGCCCAAAAAAGATATGGGTAAGTGTTGATTTGACATGCCTGTTTGGCATATTCAGATCCTTTTTGTTGAACATCGATTTGCTGGCAGTTTGTAAATTCTGGTTTGAGGTTAACGAGTGAGCCATTAGGATAAGCCTTTACTTGCCAAAAATCTGCGTATTTTGGTATATCAGTTGTCAATTGGACAGGAACTTCAAACTTAACCGTCACATCTGTTGGTTGTGTAGGATAAAGATACACAACGGGTTTGCCACAACCTCCTGGCAATTTAATATCAAATTCCCCCAGGGCTACCCATTGTTGCCAGTAGTTCTTAACGAACAACAAGGGACTCTGGCTGATATACTCTTCAAGAGTGGGTTTTTGTATGCCTTTGTTAACTTGATCCCAAGAGGTAGGATCTTGGTCGGAGTATTCCAGTTTGTTCTTATATGCAAGTGCATAAAGAGGATTGTTAGTGTCTTTTAGTCGATATAAAGGAAGATTTGATACAGAGCCAATCTGTTCAAGGTCACTGTCACTTACATTGATTACTCGGCTGTTCTGCGAAGTTGCGCAAGCACCTGGAACAGCTGTCTTATAGTTGTTAAAAAATTTGAGGTTATTTTGACTGTTTATTTGCGAGTTACTAAAACCTAAGGTTGGGAGATAAACATAGTCTGGCGACTGAGGATATTGGCTAATCTCCTTATTTTGGAACTTTTTCAGCTGTTCTTGATAAGTTTTCCAGGCAATCTCGTATTGAGCTTGCTTGTTGTTATAAATCTTAACATTTCCAGGCGTTGTCATTGCATAAACAATCGGTAGTCCCACAGAATCGACTACTATCACTTCTGTATCACCTAACAAATACTTTTGCCTTAACTGGAATTTTTCTTTTTCTGATTGGCTTAACTGATTGTAATAAGTGTTATTTTGTTCGTAAGGCTTAAAGTAAATTGTTAGATTGTTGAATGGAGAAGTTAATTTCTGATAGGAAGCAAAATTTGTGGTTAATGGAGTGTCGTCAATTTGGCTACCGTTTTTATCTTTTCGATTTGTCGGAACATTCTCAATGGATAATTCTTCTAAATACAAGGCGAAGTTTTGGTTAAGATCGATTTCTCTTGATTGTTCTGTTTCAAATGTTCTGGTAGAGGTAATTTTACTTTTATCCAGGAAATTATAAGGATTTTGCCAGTCATCTGCAGGATATTTTGTAGTCTTATTATCTGGATCATCTAAAACATAGTTCTGAAAGTCTTTGGTAGCCAAAGTGAAAGTCAATGGTTGTCCTGGACCTCTAGATGGTCTAATCGCCATTATCCGAGTATAATCTTTTAACTCACCTTGATTAAATTTTCCAGCATCATAGTAAACAAAGTTGTTCTCTATGCCGTTTAATTTGTCATCCTCGGTTGATTTAAAGATCTGTAAGTTCTGACTGAGTCTTTTAAGTTGACCAGAAAAAAGAGGCGTTTGTGACACCGTTGTGGTGGGAATAGGATTACTGGTTGGCTGCTCTTGTGACTGTTGTTTGTTAGAAGTTAAATCAACCTTCGTGCCCTTTGCTCCTAAGTAATAGGCAACCCCGCTAAAAAGCGCAAGTAATACTACAATTCCTGTTATTAACAGGAGCTTATTTTTAGGATTTGGCACAGGGTTGACTGTTGGTGTAGGAACTGGTTGGGTAAAATTCGTAGCTGGTTGCGGTGAAGAAGGGATCTGACTTGTAGACTGCTCTGGTAAATCATCGTTTTTCATAATCATACTTAACTATAATTAAAACAAATCCTGAGATACAATGTCAAGTCGAGAAGAATACCCAGCTTGGATTTTGTAAGTCAGATGGTGGAACAAGTGGCTAATTGTGGTTGTAGATCAGGAATGTGGATATAGCCAGAGTAATTTTGTATAATTGTTCTGACATCGTTCACGATGTCCCGCCAGTAATGTTTTGGTCGATTGCCTTTCTGATCATTTCGTGGTACATTTAAGAGGTATGGAAACAGACAACAGTGATCAACGATTTTCTAATATTCCTCCAGTAGTTCACACTTCTTCCCCGAAAGGTAAATTACTCATTTTTCTTAGTTTTGTTTTCTTGCTTTTAATTGTGGGCGTAGGCGCCTACTACTTCTGGCCCAAGCCAGGACAAACCGAGAAGGAGGAAAACAAGGTGCCTCCTTCGGAAAAAATTCTTTATGAACAATCTGCAAGCTGGGGGCTGTGTCGTGTTGGAGGAACTTGCTTCCGAACCACAACACTCTACATTTCGGGAAGATTAGTTGTTACGGGAGACAAGAATAGCGAGAAAGTCTTAAGTAAAAGTTTAGTAGACCAGATAGTGGCAGAAATTAAAAAAACAAACATAATGAATAAGTCTTGCGAAAGCAAAGAATTCGTCTTGGATTCTTCTGTAAGTTGGAAAATTTATCTTGATGGTCAGGAAAAAACCATTTTAAATCCCGGTTGCGAGACAGAACTAGAATCGATTGAGCAGCTATTTAACCGCTTATAAAATTTCACCTGATGATAAAAGAAATACAGTGAATACCCAGAAACCGAAATAATCTTCCAGATTGATCAATTTTTTCAAATTCACACCACCTTCGTCCGTCCTCATTTTTTCTTAGATAAGTAACCAGTAAGGAAGATGATCCTGGACCCGAGTGAATCGGGGTGGACAAGTTGGAATGAGGTGTGGTATTAATTAGCATAAAGGACAGCAGATGGAAAATCAGATAGACGAGATAAAATCAAAGACCGATATTGTCAGCTTGATTTCGGAATACGTTTCTCTTAAAAAAGCAGGCCGCAATTACAAAGCTAATTGTCCATTTCATACTGAAAAAACCCCTTCTTTTATGGTTTCCCCCGAGCGAGGGATTTTTAAGTGTTTTGGTTGTGGAGAAGGTGGTGACGCCTTTAATTTTTTAATGAAGATCGAAGGAGTAGAATTCGATGAAGCCTTAAAGCAGCTAGCCAGAAGAGCTGGGATTGCCCTTAAAGAGTATCATCCTTCCCCCGTTGAAAAACAGAAAGAAATATTGCTCTTGATCAACGAAGCCGTGGCGGGGGTTTACCACCGGCTTTTAATAGAACACTCTTCGGGGAAGAAAGCGCTTGATTACTTAAAGGGTCGGGGTTTGACTTTAGCCTCCATAAAAAGTTTTAAATTGGGGTATTCGCCAAACCAATGGGAGTTTTTAGGCAAGTATTTGTCCAAAAAAGGCTTTAATCTCAAAGATGTGTTGGCGGCGGGTCTGATCATTCCTTCTAGCCGAGGTGGGGGATATTATGACCGCTTTCGAGGGAGGATTATTTTCCCTATTTTTAATATCAGGGGAGAGGTTGTGGGTTTTTCCGGGCGAGTGTTGGAATCTGGTGAGCCGAAGTATCTCAATAGTCCAGAAACACCTATTTTCGATAAAAGCAGTGTCCTTTACGGAATGCATTTAGCCAAAGAAGAGGCTAAAAAATTAAACCAGGCGGTTCTGGTGGAGGGTAATTTAGATGTTATTTCTTCCCATCAGGTTGGGGTGAGAAATGTTACAGCCCCTTTAGGTACTGCTCTGACTTTTTCCCAGCTGCAGCTTATCAAAAGATATGCCTCTAACATTGCCCTTTGTTTTGACACTGATTTAGCGGGAGATTCAGCGACAAAAAGAGGGATAGAGATAGCGGAAAATTTAGGAATGAATATTAACGTTGTTCGATTAAAATTTGGTAAAGACCCGGATGAGTGTATTAAAAAAGATCCCAAACTTTGGCAAGCCAGCCTTCAAGATTTGATGCCGATTTATGATTACTATCTTTCTTCTGCTATTTCGCGTTACGGTTTGGACACGATTCAAGGGAAAAGAAAAGTGGGAGGGGAATTTTTACCCCTACTTACAAAACTAGAGGATGAGATTTTACGGGCTCATTACGTCCAAAAACTATCCGCTCTTTTAGGAGTGACAGAAGAAGCCTTAAACAAAACTTTGAATAAGCAGAAGAGGGTGAGTGGACCTGTGAATGTTCAAAAGCAGGGAGAAAAGGTTATCCCCACTCTGGTTCGTGAGGAAGCCTTGGAAACATATTTGTTGGCTTTACTGTTCCAAACAAAGAAGAATTCCGAGGGCGTGGAGACCGCTGATTTTAATAAAGAAAAATTAAGAACGCTTTTTGAGCTCTATTCAAAAGAGGGAAAAAGTTTTTCTGCAAAAGAGTTTGCTTCTAGCTTATCGCCTGACTTACTACCTGTCTTTGACGAAATTATGTTGGTAGAGATTGAAGATTATTTATTGGAAGACGATGAGAAACTAGAAAAGGAGTTTATTAGGTGTTTCTATCAATTAAAGAGTTTAAACTTAAAACGAAGATTAAAAAAGCTAGAAGTGGAAATCAAGCAAGCAGAAATTTTGAAGGATGTGGTAAAATTGGAATTGTTAAATAAAGAATTTCGTGATTTATCGGTAAAGCTAAAGGAATTTAACGAGTAGTGAGTTTAATAGATGGAGGAATTTAATGGCCAAAGAAACCTCAGTGACCCAAGAGATAATTAGCCGCGGTCGACGTCAGGGTTTTGTGACTCAAGAGGAAATCCTAGCCCTTTTTCCAGAAGCAGAGACGAATTTATCGGCCTTAGATGAGCTGTATACCCAATTGGCCGAGGAAGGGATTGATGTTTTTGACATTGGGAGTACCGAGGAGGCTTCGGAAGGGGAAAGCCCCGAGCCTAAAGTGACCGAGCTAGAAAAAGAATTGGAAGTGGTGACCGCCGTTGAGGAAAGTTTTGCCACCGATCCGGTCAGGATGTATTTAAAAGAAATCGGCCGGATCCCGCTTTTAAAATCAGAGGAAGAGGTTTCTTTAGCTAAGCGAGCAGAGAAAGGAGATCTCGAGGCGGCGGAGAAATTAGCCCAGGCGAACTTAAGGTTAGTTGTTTCTATCGCGAAAAAATATGTTGGTCGAGGATTATCTTTACTCGATTTGATCCAAGAAGGAAATATTGGCTTAATCCGTGCAGTGGAAAAGTTTGACTGGCGAAAAGGCTACAAATTTTCTACTTACGCTACATGGTGGATTAGGCAAGCCATTACCCGGGCGATTGCCGATCAAGCACGAACTATTCGAATTCCGGTTCACATGGTCGAAACTATTAACCGTTTCGTCCGTGTTCACCGGAAACTAATGCAGGAATTAGGTCGGGAACCGATTCCGGAAGAAGTGGCCAAGGAGATGGGTATCGACGTGGAAAAGGTCAGGGAAATTGTTAAGGTTTCTCAAGAGCCGACTTCTTTGGAAGCTCCTGTAGGAGAGGAAAAAGACTCAACATTAGGTGATTTTATTCCTGACGAGGAGATTCGCCCAGAAGACGCCGCTTCCCACGAGTTGTTAAAAGCACACATTGGGGAAGTCTTAGATACTCTTAATGATCGGGAAAGAAAAGTCCTTCGTCTCCGCTTCGGTTTGGAAGATGGACGGCAGAGAACCTTAGAGGAAGTTGGAAAAGAATTCGGGGTGACCCGAGAGCGGATTCGTCAAATCGAGGCCAAGGCCCTCCGAAAACTGCGTCATCCGACCCGTTCTAAAAAACTCAGGGATTATTTAGAGTAAATAGCCGGTTAGTAAAAGTTCAACGTGCAAAGTTCAAAGTTTTGAATTTTGATTTTCTGGATGATATAATATGGAAGCTAATTTTGACTCTCGTCATTCCGGTGTAGCTCAACGGTAGAGCAGGGGACTGTTAATCCCTTGGTTGGGGGTTCGAATCCCTCCGCCGGAGCCATTGATTTTTCCTCAAAAATATCTTGTTATATCAATATTTTTCTACCTTGTTTTGGAAGGATGAAAAATGGATATTAAAGATTTTGTAAAGGTTACACTTAAAGAGTTATCAGAGGCATTATCTGAATCTAAGAAAGAGCTAAACAAAAAAGTTTCGCTGACTAACGTCCCTTTAAGGACAAAAGGAAGCGGAAATTACGGCCTCATAGATTTTGATTTAGCTGTCGAGGCTAAAACAGCAGAAATTTCAGGCAAGAGCGCAGGTGTTAAAATTTCAGTAGTGGAAGCTTCTCTAGGAAAAGATAAAGAATTGACCTCAAGTAGTATCTCAAGGGTAAGATTTACGGTTGAAGCAGATTTTTAGCTGAGCTGTATTAGATAAAGTAATTTTATTAAATGTTTTTCAGCAGATTCAATAATTTTCGATTTGCGAAAATCCTTTGTCTCTTGTGAATTCCCATATCCTCAACAACTCTTTTCTCTGCCAGAATTTGAAGATATCTGTCGCAAGAGGGGCGGGGGATATTTGTTTTATTGCTAAGCATAGCACTAGTGATAAGTGGTTGCATAAAGGTTTGTTCTAGAGCTCGTATTAAATTAAGGTTGGCCTTTTCTTTTTCAACAACACTTCGACTTTCTTTAAATAGAGAATCAATGTCTAATGCAATTTTGAGAGACAGCTTGGCTTGTATTTCCATACCCTTTAGAAAATACAAAAGCCATGAGTACCAATCTTCTTTCTCATCAACCTTCGAAAGTGCACTAGTGTATTCTTCTTTGTTTTTTTCAAAGTAACCACTTGGGTATAGGATTGGTATTGAAAGCAACCCTTGGTCAATAAGATAAAGAGATATCAGAAGCCTTCCTGTTCTACCATTACCATCTTCGAACGGGTGAATTGCCTCAAAGCGATGATGAATTATTCCACAGGCTAGTAGTGGATGTATGTTTTCTCGATTACTCACAAATTTAAGTAGCCCTTCCATTAACATCGGAACTTGTGTTGCATCAGGAGGAAGGTACTTTGCTTTATCCTTTGTTGTGCCTTGAACGCCAATCCAAACATCCCCCTTTCGAAATTCACCAGGATGTTTACCCTGGCCACGGACCCCTTGTAAGAGTCTTTTGTGGATTTCTCTAACCAAGATTGGCTTTAGTCCAGCTTTACTTATAATCTCTACGCCTATAAGCATGGCCTCCTCATAATTTCTTATTTCTAAAGCCTCGTTTCTTTTTTCTGGTGTTTGTTCCGTTAAATCTATTTGGTAAGCATCTTCCATCGAGGCCTGAGTTCCCTCTAACTGAGCGCTTGATTCAGCTTCCTTTGCCAAAATTGGGCGCATTAATAAGGTTGGGTTGTGTAAAAGTCTTGACATCTGATTCAAGCTTGCAATTGCTCCATGAGTATCCGCAAGCTGGTTTGCCAGTTTTTGATCATAAAGATTAGATAAATTTGGTGGGAAGGTATGATTTAATATATTAGCCATCTCCTCAATTTTATCTTTTTTTGAGGAGATTGTCAAGCGATGTCACCAAAGTTGAGGAGATCTATATTCATAAAAAGTTCTAACATCCTCTACCAATCAGAACCATTGCTTTTTATTCAAACTGATTAACCAATACACAGGTTTTCTGTAAAAAAGTTATTCCTCACGACACCACAGTTGACACCACAAACTTAGATACTTGACAGCAGTATTTACATTATGTAAAATATCTGTTGATACCAGCTATGGATATAAAACAAGAAATTTTAAGGATTGCAGTAAAAAGTAAAAAGTTTAGAACCTCAGACGTATTGTCTTTTTTACCAAAAAAGTTGTCAAGGCAATACATCAGCGGGGTTTTAAGTTCCATGGTAAAGTCTGGTCAGCTAATTAGATCAGGTGTAGGAGAATACGTTTATTACGCTCTTCCGAAAAATGAATTTTATTTGACGGATAGAATACATAAAAGGTTGATTAATAAAGATTTGAAAGAGCATGAGGTGCTCGATGCACTTAAAAAACAAGCGCCCTTTATAAGACCTTTAAGGGAGAATATTGATAGTATATTTAATTACGCTTTTTCTGAAATGTTGAATAATGCAATTGAACACTCAGGTTCTAAGGCTATAGAGATAGAGGTTGATAACAATCGTAAAATTCTATCATTTATTGTAAGAGATTTCGGGATTGGTGTTTTTAGGAATGTTATGGAAAAAATAAATCTTAAATCAGAACTTGAGGCAATCCAAGACATCTTGAAGGGTAAGATTACTACTCAACCTAAGTTACATTCTGGTGAAGGTATATTCTTTACTTCGAAAGTGGGTGACCTATTTATATTGGAGAGCTATAACTATAGATTAAGAATCGATAATAATTTAAAGGACATTTTTGTTGAAAAAATAGAGAGTGTGAAAGGGACTAAGGTAATTTTTGAGATATCCCTTGATTCAAAAAGACATCTAAATGAGGTGTTTAAACAGTACCAAACAGATCCTGAAACGTATGGGTTTGATAAAACTGAAGTTCATGTAAAGCTGTTCCAAATGGGGACAATATACGTTTCTCGTTCACAAGCGAGGAGAGTTTTAGTTGGCCTCGACAAATTTAAATCGGTAATTCTAGACTTTGACCAGGTTCCAACTATTGGTCAGGCATTCGCCGACGAAATATTTCGAGTATTTCAATCAAGACATCCAGAAATCGAAATTAAGCCTATTAATATGAACGAGGCTGTAGCATTTATGGTAGGGCGGGTAGAGAAGCCATAATTTTTTCAATTTTTAAAGACAATTCTTTCTGTTTTAACTTTAATCCTTAAGGAAAATAAGTAGGACACGAGTCCTAAGATAGGGGTGATGAAGAGATTACCAAGGAATAGGGCTTCAGACGTTTTTGGATTGGAAAGAGCAAGGAAATGAGAAACGGGGTGATTAGCCAAGTGGGCCAGAAGAGCAGACTGTAACCTAAATTTTTGATACTCATGGCGCCCTTTTTCTTGAAAGGATTTCTTGGTCAATCAGAAAATTTAAAGCTAAGAAGAAGACAATATTAATGAAAAGTTCTGATAAAGCTGAGAGTTGGTTTCGGTAGAAGGAAAAAAATTGGGTAAGAAAAATAGATGTTAGGATAGAGTACTTGAAAAAACGATAGGTCCCCAAGTGAGAATGAGGTAATTTCCAGAGGCCTATTAAAACCAATAAACCGGAAAGACCGATTGAGAAAATTTCTGCAAATTCTAAAAAGGTTAGAGGAGAATGAATAAAAATAAGCAAGGTAGAAGAGGAGAGGAGTGACTTGACCAAAAAAAGTACTAAAAAGGAAGGCAAAAACCAGCCTGTTTGCGAAAGACGTTGGTAGTAAAATTGGACGATAGACTCAATCTTGTTTAGATGGCCACTCGTGGAAATGACGGGTTTAGCGGGCAGCTGCTTGACTAACTCTACTAAGGATTGAGAGAGTTGATTTCCCAATCCGGCTTTTTTCAAAAGACGCAGAGCTTCGGTTTTATCTTCAACGTTCATTTTGTCCTCGACAGCTTCTTTTATCGTTTCTAGGCTGTTTATTAAGTATTCTTTTTGGGTTACCTTTCTCTGTTTTTCAATTATTCTTGAAAACAAGTAAAGAAGAACAAAGATACTGTAGATTAAAGCAATGACTGGTTGATAAAGGTAGTTATCATCCCGGGTGACAAGTTTTCCAAGTTCATCAATAAACATTCCGAAACCAAGTCCCCCTAAAACAGCAGAGGTCGCTCTAGCTGATCGAGTTAAGAAAAAAAAGGAAACGACCAAAGCGGACAGCATAAAAAAACCGCCCCAAAGCATATGGTCAACGTGAAAGCTCCCATTTCCTAATTGGGGATACCCGGTTAAATAAAGAAAGAGCCGAATAGTTAAAATGGAACTGATCCCTGAGATCAAAAAGTAATCAAACAGCCTTTCCCCGTCTAAATTTCTTAGTGGGAGATGGGGGAGAGTTTTATTCAGCATATTTATATTTTAGCACTTCTTTTAAGCTAAACAAAACGAGGACTTGCCCTGATCGTTTATTTACACTATTTTTGGTCCCTGTTAAATTAAAATCGCTTAGATGAAAAAGATTAGCGTTAGTCCCCAGTTGATTACCATCAACAACGGAACCAATTTTTTAATTACTGACAAAGACGGAAAGATTGGCCGGTTAAGACAAACTGGACTTTTTGAGAAAGATACCCGCTACATTTCATTTTATCAGTTTTTGATTAATGGGAAAGAATTTAAACTTCTAAACTCCAGCTGGATTGACTACTATTCCTCTTTATACTACTTCACTAACCCGAAAATCGTTACTTTCGAGAGAGAAGTAGCGGAAGATGTCATTATGCTTCGGCTTTCCCGGTTTGTTGGAGATGGTTTGCATGAAGACTACGATTTAACTAACTATAGTGGTGAAGATTTAGAAATCCAGCTAAGTTTGGAGGTACGTGCTGATTTTGCCGATATCTTTGAAGTTAGAAGCGATAAGATCCGCAAGAGAATAGTTGATAGTATTTGGGAGGAAAAAGAACAAAGATTAGTTTTGAATTACGAGAATCGCGGGTTTAAAAGACGCTTGAATTTCTATGCCCAAAATGAAACCTACCAGCCTCACTACAATAACGGAGAGATAACTTTTAATATTTCTCTAAAAGGGGGAGAAACCTTGCATTCCTGCATGGAAGCCACATTTGAAAACTCGACAAAGACCCAATATCCCTGTGAAGAAGTAAGGGAAAAAACATTTGAAACGATGAACAGACAGTTTAAAAACTGGCAGGAAGAGGTCACCAAGATTAGTTCTTCAAATAAAATCGTGGAAAACGCTTATAACCAAGCGATTACTGATCTAGGATCACTCCGTTTAGCCGCCGCGGGAGTGCCTTGGGTACCTGCTGCGGGGGTTCCTTGGTTTGCGACCCTATTTGGACGGGATTCTTTGGTTACTTCTCTAGAAATTTTGACTCTTTATTCGCCCTTTGCCGTTGGTGTTTTGGAAGAACTTGGAAAACTACAGGGAACTGGAGTTGACAATTGGCGGGACGAGGAGCCTGGGAAGATTCCCCATGAGATTCGGGCGGGAGAGTTGACCGCCTTAAAGATAGTTCCCTTTGATCCCTATTACGGTTCGGCTGATGCCTCACTACTTTATGTGATTACTTTATTTGAAACCTATAAATTTTTAGGCGAGAAGAAAATTCTTGAAAAATACTTACCCGTAGCGGAAAAGTGTCTGGAGTGGGCGGCGACTTGGGGAGATTTCGACGGCGACGGTTTTATCGAATATCAAACGAGGTCTCCTCAAGGCTATCGCAATCAAGGTTGGAAGGATTCTGGAGACGCGATAGTTTATCCCAGTGGGATTTTGGTTGATACCCCTATTGCTACTTGTGAAATCCAAGGGTACTACTACAGTGCTTTATTAAAAATGGCTGAAATTTACAAAGTTCTTGGAAAGCCTGAGAAGGTAGGGGGTTTGATTAACCATGCGGTACGGCTAAGGGAGGAGTTCAATGAAAAGTTTTGGGTGGAAGAGGAAAATTTTTACGCCTTGGGTCTCAATAATAAAAAATTGGCAATCGCTTCGATTACTTCTAATCCTGGTCATCTTCTCTGGTCAGAAATTATTTCCGAAGACCGGGCCTCTTTAATAGTAAGAAGGCTAATGAGAAAAGATCTTTTCTCTGGCTGGGGGATTAGGACTTTAAGCAATAAAAATCCTGCGTTTAACCCTGTTTCTTACCATCGGGGTTCGATTTGGCCCCATGACAACGCGATCATTGCCGCTGGTTTTAAGAAATATGGCTTTTGGGAAGAGGCAAATAAAATTGCAGAAGGGATCTTTGCCGCGTCGGATCAATTGGAAAGTTCGATGATGCCAGAGCTTTTTGCAGGGGTTGAGAGGGAAAATTTTTCTTTTCCTGTCCTTTACTTGGAAGCAAACCTCCCTCAGGCCTGGGCGGCGGGAAGTATATTTTTATTTTTGCAAACAATTTTAGGGTTAGAAGCAGACGCGGAAAACAAAAAGCTGGTCATAAACCCCACCTTACCTGACTGGTTGCCTGATTTGACCTTGAGAAACCTGAAGGTGGGCCAGGGAAGGGTTGACGTGAGGTTTTTTCGAGAAGATAACAAGAGTCAATTTGAAATATTGAAGTCGACTAAGAATATTAAAGTAGCTAAAAAAGAATTGGGATAGGTGACACTAATGTAATAGTTTTTGAAAAACAGGACTTGCGTTTTTTAAAATAATATGATATTAATGTTATAACATTTTATTATATTGGAAAAGATTATGAAGATTTTATTTTTAACCGATCACACTAGTTCATCTTCCTGCCTAAAAAGAATTTTTGATTTTAATCGTTACGATTACCAACAAATAAGTTCAAAAGATACCTTAAAAAGAGTGGAGGAAAAATTTGATCTGTACCTTTTTAATGGGTATCCGAGAGAAAACTTGAGTTCAGAAAGTATAGAGTCGATTGTTCATGATGTGGAGGAAGGGGCTGGTTTACTCATGACTGGTGGAAAAAGTTCCTTCACGGGGAAAGATGGTTTTTACAAAGGCTCGAGGATAGAAGAAATTCTGCCGGTAACCCTTAAGAAAAAAGATGACCGTATCTGTTATTACCAAGGGTTGCTTTTAACCAAAGAACGGGAACACCCGATCATTGCCCAGTTGAATTTAGCTAAACCGCCTGTTATCTGTGGCTACAACGACTTTATTCCTAAACCGGGGAGTCAGGTCCCTCTTTCTGGTCGGAGACTGGTCTATAACGGGAGCCATTTTGATATTCCCGAAGAGTCTATTCCTCTTTTAGTTACTAATTCTTACGGTTTAGGAAAAGTAGCGGCCTTTGGAGCAGATTTGGGATCTCACTGGTCGGGAGGTTTAACCGATTGGGGGTTAGAGCGGCTCGAGTTAAGCTTTGACATTGAGGTGGGCGACCAGTATTTTCAGTTTATTACCCAATTAATTGATTGGTTTAAGCCGACAAATTAAGGAGATTGAATAACTAGATTATTCAAAAAATGGAAGAACTATCGGAGAAGTTGAAATCGACTGTTTTGACGATTGACGGAGAGAGGGTGCTTACCTTTAGGCGACAACATTGGATCATTCTCTGGCCTCAAGGCGTGATTACTTTTTCCCTAGCCTTCCTTTTTTTAATCCTTTGGGTAATGTCTTTGATGTTTGGGTTGATCTCCTTTGTATCATTACTAATTGCCTTTCTAATTACCGCGATAGTGGTAGTCTTATATGATTATAAGGCATACTTGGATTGGCGGCGCAATATTTTTATTATCACGGACAAGAAGATTGTGACGGTGGAGATTGATAACTCCAAAGTTTCCCATACTCGGGAAGTTATTCTCGAACCGGTTAAGGAAACTGGAATTGAGGTTATGTTCTCGGGAATTTTAGGGAGATACTTAAATTTTGGGAATATTACTGTTACTTTTGACACTTCTTCTAGAATAGAGCCGATTACTTTTGAAAAATTGCCCGATCCGGAAGGATTTAAAGAAGCCTTAGAAGAGGCAAAATATGAACGGTAGGCTTTGCTAAGTGCTTTAAGCGTGTGGTAAAATCGAAATATATGATAATAGGCTATATTAAATCTTTAAGGTTGCTTTATTTACCGCTTCTGATTATTCTTGGCGGATTTTTACTTGTTGGTTGCAACAGTGATACTACTACCAGTGTAAACAGTGAAAATTTAGTTCGAAACGATAGCTGGTTTAAAGGGGGTAAGGAGGCAACGGTAACGATCGTTGAGTTTTCCGACTTTCAATGCCCGGCCTGTGGATCAGCAGAAGAGAGTAATAAAAAAATCATTGACACTTATGGGGATAAAATTAAATTTGTTTACCGCCATTTCCCTTGGCCTCAGCATCAATTTGGTGAAAAATCTGCCGAAGCTGCGGAAGCGGCAGGAGAACAAGGAAAGTTTTGGGAAATGCACGATTTAATATTTGCTAACCAAGCTAATTTGAGTGACGACATTTTCAAAAAATTTGCCCAAGACTTGGGGTTAGACACCCAAAAGTTTGAAGACGCCTTGAAGTCTGGAAAATTTAAAGAACGCGTATCAAGAGATCGCCAGGATGGTGAGAGTGTCAAAGTGGAAGCCACGCCTACTTACTTCATTAACGGGGAAAAATCCGTGGGTGTTTTGTCTTTTGAAAAGTTTAAGGAAAAAATCGATGCGCAAATAAAGTAAATGAGGCTTTTTCTTTTCCCGGACTAATTACTCAGGTCCTATTTCCTTTTTCTTAACTTGGTCGGGCATTTTTGGTACTTGCTATCTTTCCCGGTGACTAACTTACCGCTACCTTCCATATTACTTGCAATATTTTATTAATTTTTTTCTGGTAAATGTTTGTCTCCTTTTGTTTCCCATTACCCAGTTACTTAATTTCTTTCTTCTTCAAAGCTGACAGACGCTAGTATGCTTGACTAAGGTTATAATAATAGGTTATAATATTGTTATAATATTTACGCTTGAAAGGAGATAAGAAAAATGGACCTCCGAAGTCCCTCGAGAGCAGGGGGGAGGGAAGAGGCAGTCAGGTTTTCATTAACAGACCCAAACTCGATTTTTCAAAGTGGCTGGGCTGTAACTTACAAGAGAGAGGAAAAGGTTGGTGGCATTGATTTTCAGGGTGCCGGACTTATTGAAAACAGTTTTCTTCAACCTGAAAAAATCTGGATTCTTCATGGGAGGAGAGTGGCAAATCTGGCATGCCGGATATTCCTTTTGGCAGGAGGAACTCCTAAAGACGCTTGGAAACTTTGGTTGGCTGCTGCTAATCATGACTGTGGAAAGTTTGGGGAGGTTTACAACAAGCGTGAAAAGCTGACCGAAAAAGATTGGGAGATAATTCGTTTTCACCCCTTAATTGGGAGATTGGTTTTTGGTCTTAAGTGGTGCGATAAGTTAGATAAACAAGATTTGATTCATATAATGAGTATGATTTCTTACCACCACGAAAGACCTGATGGGAAAGGTTACTTCCATTATAAGTTAACTTCTGTTCCTGTTCAGGCGATAATAATGGCTGATATTCTGGATGCAGCTAATTCATATCGGCCTTATCAAAACGATCGAAGACCTCTATTGTCGATCGTTATGGAGTCGCTAAGGCACGGATTTGACGCTGATTTGGTCAACTCCGTGATTGAAGTTGGAAACAGTTATTTTGGAGAGTAGCGGTTAAGGTGCAGGCCAAAGGAGAAGACCTGCACCTATCCATTTTGGAGTTACGACATGTTTAATTGGGTAGATTTTCTGGTAATTTTAGCTTTGTTATATTTTATTTGGCAAGGTTTGGAAACTGGCTTTTTTGGGGGACTTTTAAATTTTCTAAGCACGGTTTCCTCACTTCTTATCTCTATTTATTACTATCCTAATTTTGGTGATTTGATAAGTAAGTTAATAGGTTTAGGTTCTAATATTGCCCAGATAATCAGTTTTTTTGGTCTTTTAATTCTACTAGGTTTTGGCAGCAGCTATGTTCTTTCTTTTTTTTACGCTCTTTTTGCCAAACTTTTTTTGCCTTTATTTCCCTTGAAACAGGTAGATAAGGTCTTGGGAATTTTTCCTTCATTAGCCGTAGGCGTTTTTTTGATTATCGTGTTGACTCTCCTTCCAGTGATGCTCCCCTTTAATCCGGCGGTCAGAAAGCCTGTAGAAGCTTCCTGGTGGGGAAAGAATGTTTTATCCCAGGTTTATACCGTAGAACCTGCCCTAGAGCATTTTATCCGCCAATTACCGACAAAAAATCTTTTGTTTATCCTTAACCCTCCAGCATCTCCGGAAAAATCTTCTACTCCTTTATATTTTCCTTCCAGTCTTCAACTAACGGTAGATGAAAAAACAGAAGAAGCGATGCTGGCTCTAGTTAACCAGGAGAGAGAAAAGACAGGTTTGAAACCGTTAAAGATGGATTCGAACCTACGGGCAGTGGCGAGAGCTCAAAGTAAAGATATGTTCGAACGAAAATTTTTTTCTCATTATAACCCAGATGGTTTGTCACCTTTCGACCGAATGACCAAAAGTGGTGTGGCGTTCGAATCCGCGGGGGAAAACTTAGCCTACGCGCCTACTTTGGAAATTGCCCATCGGGGATTGATGAATAGTCCTGGGCATCGGGCTAATATTTTACAATCAGAGTTTGGTCGAGTAGGCATTGGCGTGATAGACGGTGGGATAAACGGAATGATGTTTACCCAGGATTTTGCAGATTAGCCTTGGCTTTCCCCAGCTACTCCTAAATTTTTGAAGCATAAAAGGTTTTGCTTTGCACCAAGCCTTTCTTGATAAAGGAAAGCTCAGGGTGATATAATTGAGCGGAAATTTGGGACTGTAGCTCAGTGGCAGAGCAACACTCTTATAAAGTGTGGGCCGATGGTTCGAATCCATCCAGTCCCACCAGAAGCAAGACAATTTGCAAGACGTATTCTTGCAAATATGACCTTCCCATTTATCAATGGGAATGACGTTTTCTGATGAAAATAAAGTGTGGGCCGATGGTTCGAATCCATACAGTTACACCCTCTAAAAAACTTGTTGTATTTTTAGTTTTCTGATACAATGACTGTTGTGAATGGTTTAACTAACATACAACAACAAGTGCTTGGATTTCTGTCCAATAGACCCAACGAGCAGTTTTACCTAAGAAAATTAGCCGCTGCCCTAGACGTTGACCCTGGAAACCTTTCGCGGCTGATCCAGTCCCTGGTTAAAAGCGGCATTTTAAACCGCCAAAAGATTGGAAACCAAGTTTACTTTTCTGTCCCTAACACGCTTAAGACTTCAGAGGCGCCTATTAGTAATTCACTCGATTATGAATTGATAAAGCAAAAATTAACTGAGATAGAACCAGATTTAATAAAGCTAACCCAAAACCTTATTCGTATTCCTTCTGTTTCTGGTGAACACCCAGAGCGTGAGATCGCGGAATTTATCCTGAGATTTGTACGTTCCTACGGACTAAAAGCCCAAGAAATAACCAAAGATGTTTTTCGTCCAAATCTAATTATCGACACTGATCCGGATAGGAAAGAAACCTTTCTTTTAGTAGGGCATATGGATACAATCGGGGTTGGTTTGATTAGTGATTGGGAGCATTACCCGTTTTCAGGTCATATTACCGGCGGAAGAATCATCGGACGGGGAGCCGTAGATATGAAAGGAGGGATTTCCTGCGCTATTTTTACCCTTATTCTCGTTAAAGAACTAGATTTGAAGTTGCCGTATAATGTTCGCTTGGTTTTGGTTTCAAATGAAGAGGGGGGATCGACAGACACACGTATTTTTGACCAGGGAATGGAGTTTCTCATCAAAAGCAAACAAATCTTCGGCAAAGCAGCAATTTATGGTTACGGAGGGAGTTATAACATCGGTATTGGTCACAGAGGGGTTTTAAGGATAAGAATCAAAACGCAAGGAGAAAATATCCACACAGGGAGCGTTAAGTGGCAGAAAAGAGAACGAGGCGTTAATGCGGTTACGGGAATGGCGGAAATACTGTTGGCTTTGGAGAAGATGTCTTTACCAAAAATGAATCATCCGGCCTTTCCGACTCACGAAAACGTGATCACGCCAGGAACGATGATTCTTCATGGAGGTTCCGCAGTGAGCACAGTACCAGGAGAGTGTACGACGGTGGTGGAAGTGCGTTATTTACCGGGGCTAGATATTAATTCTATTTACACTCAAATCAAAGAAACTTGTGAAAAAATTGTTAAAAGGCGTGTCGGTTTAACAGTGAACTTAGAAAAATTTGTAGAAATTCCTCCAGTGGCTTTATCGAGCGAAGAACCAGTGGTGGAGGCTCTTAAAGAAGCTTGCCAAGAAGTTTATGAAAAGCCGATTTCGGCGCGGGGAACCGGCCCAGCGAATGAGAGTTTTATGCTTATTAACATGGGCATCCCGACGGTTGTCTTCGGACCCCTGGGCAGTGGGGCGCATGCGGCTAACGAATTTGTCTACAGTGACAGTTTAACGAGAACAGTGGAAGTTTACTTAAGAACAATAGAAAAATTTTTGCGCTTAGACTATTGAGAGTAAGTTATGGAGAAACTCTTGGTTGCGACAAGAAATAAAGGGAAAGAACAGCAAGGTACCGATCGGTTCTTGCTCTTTATGATCCTCAAACCGGCCACCTTCACATTTGTACAGGAACTTGCGAAGGTTTGATCACAAAAGAGCCACAAGGATCTAATGGTTTTGGCTATGATCCGATTTTTTACAGTCTAGAAAAAGGAAAAACAACGCGCAATTAAGCATGGATGAGAAAAACGAAATAAGTCACCGAGGAAAAGCTTTGAAAAAGATTTGGGAGATCCTAAAAAGGTTGTAGTTTAAAGTTCCTCTAACCGCACTGGTTCTTCAGGCCGTTCTTTAATCAGCTCAAGGTATTTTTCTGTCGTTGCCAATCTTTTATGACCGGCAAGCTTTGAGACGACTACCAAAGAAGCCCCCATCATTAGGTGATGAGCGACAAAGGTGTGTCGGAGATCGTTGACTTTGGCGTCTTTGATTCCCGCGATTCTAAAATAACGGTCAATAGCCGTGCGAATATTACGTACGAGAAGAGGACGTCCGGTTTTTGTGATGAAGACTCTTTGTTCCTTCCCGTTTGGTCTGGTTTCCAGGTAACGTTTTAAGGCTGCTTCTGCCGCCTTATTTAAAGGAACGAACCGTTCGCTATGAGATTCTTGTGCCCTAATGAAAAGTTCACCTGACTTGTTTCCTTGTCCCCATTTAATTTCCTCAAGATTGAGATTGGCCAGCTCACCAATTCTGATTCCTGTTTGAAGAAGGGCTTCTATAATTGCAGAAGTTCGGTTATCATTTCTAGCCGCGTCACGAAGGGCACGATATTCAATTTTAGATAAAATTCGAGGAGGTTTGACGTCAAATTTAGGGTGTTCTAGGAGGAGAGCAGGGTCATCAGTGATATATTCATTAATTTTTAAAAATCGAAAAAAAGTCTTGGTTGAATTCGTTTTGCGAGAAATACTCTTTGGAGTGTAACCTTCATTGGAAAGTTTGCTCATGAAATTACGAAGATCTTTCACGCTTACTTCGTGAACGTGTTCTTTTTCAGCTTTCTTTAAAAATTCTTTAAGCTGTTCAATATCCTTACCGTATGCTAAAACGGTCGCGCTAGAACGCGACTGGCTTTTAAGATGATCAACAAATTTTTGATGGGCTTCTGAAACAGTAATCATACACGGAGGATTATAGCATAGGAAAATATCCTTGTCAATGACTACTATGGGGCTAACAAATACTTTCGTTTTTTAAAAAGTAAGAAGTGGTATAATACTAGATAGTTGAGTTGACATAGCCTTTCAGGGAAAGTGTATGAAACAAGTTGCTTTGAAAACAGTCTTGATAATTTTAGGGATATTTTTAGTAATTAGTTTGGCTCGGGGAGTTTGGGATTCTTATCGGAGCGGTTCTCGTTTGGGCGAATCTGAAAGTAAATTGGCAGCATTGAAAAATGAAAACGATAAACTAAAAAAAGAAATTTCTTTTCGGCAAAGTGATTACTTTATTGAAAAAGAAGCTAGGGAAAAACTTAATCTAGGAAAGCCAAATGAAACCGCTGTTGCTTTACCCGAAAGTAACTCGGCCAAGGAATCGCCGAAGGCACCCTTAGAAATCCAAAATTGGCGGAAATGGAGTAATTTATTTTTAGCTGGGTTTGACTTATGAGGCTAGGATATGTTAGAATACTTTCGTCGGCGCGGGTGGGGGGTTAGGCATCCCGTGAGGCTCATAATCTCACTTAAGCCGGTTCGAGTCCGGCACCCGCAACCAAGCTATTTTTCTTTACCCTTCTTCATTAAAGTCCCGCCTTGCGGGACTTCTTGTTAAGCTTTATTATAAGACAGGGTAGCTCAGCGGTAGAGCAGGAGACTCATAAGCTCTTGGTCGGGAGTTCGAATCTCCCCCCTGTCACCAATTCCTTTAGTTGACATAAATTTTCTCGTTGATTAAGATAAAGTTAGACTAGAAGATGGTTGTTAGCCAGAAAGGATTTTTTTATGACAGAAATTTCCACCCCTGACTTAGCGCCGGTCTTGCCTGCAAACCAAATTGATTCTCCAGTTACTTCTTCCCAACCACTTCCAAGTCAAGAACCCGTTATGTCCAATCAGGGAACGGAAAATCCAGAGGAAGAGGTTTGGAATCCTTGGAGCAATTACTCAGAAGGAACTCTTGGAGGACCCACTCCAACGGCTGAAACTTCAGAGTTCCAAGAGATTCTGAATGCGTTAAAAAGAATTGAAGAAAAAATTGACCAATTAAAGGCTTAATTTTATGCCAGAGCAAATTTCATTTGAACAATTTAAAAAGCTAGATCTACGAGTGGGAAAAATTATTGTTGCAGCGCGAGTTGAGGGTTCAGAGAAACTCCTTTGTTTAGAGATTGACTTGGGAGAAGAGAAGAGGCAAATTTTATCTGGGATTGCTCCTTTTTATCAGCCTGAAGAGTTGCTGAATAAAAGTGTCGTAATCGTGGCTAATTTAGAACCAAGGAAAATAATGGGATTAGAATCGCAAGGAATGCTTCTTTGCGCCAATGCGGATAAACCAATATTTTTGACGGTTATCTCTGAAACTCCTGTTGGAACTAAGATCTGCTAAAAACTACAGGATTGACTTTTAACTTAGAAAGTGATATAAAATAGACAATTGAATATTTAAAAGCGTTTGAGTTGGGAGTATGGGCCCAACGAAGCTGAGAAGGTGAATCATCGCAAGATTCCTTGCGAAAGTAGCTTTCTTCGGAAGCCTTCCGTAAACAAAAGGCAAGCTGATGTCGGATATCGGAGTCAGCCACAACAAGGGCTAAAGAGCATACGGTGTCGGCGTCTAATTGATTTAGACGCTTTTTTAGTTCTTTAGCTAAAGCAAGGTGGTACCGCGGATTGGATCAAACCTCCGTCCTTGTTTACCCTCAAAAAAGGGTGAATAACGACGGAGGTTTTTTAATTAAATAAATTTACGGAAGGAGAAGAAATGAACGCTTCTTGGGGAGAGGAGTCTGATCAGGTGACCAAAGCCTTAAAAGATGACTGGTTAAGAGGACAGCAGATGGAAAATCAGAAATGCTGGGCAGAGCGTTTATGGGGTTTCTGTCCGGGAAAAGACTGTTCAAATTGGGATGCATCTGTATGCCGAGAATTTAGATCGCAGTGAACTGTGGAGGAAGGAGCGAAAATTAAGGTGAGACCAGTGGCAGGGGTAAATTTGAAATTTATCCCTGCACCAAATCTTAAATTTAGAGTATACTTTAGGTAAGTTTTAAAGGAGTAATTTATGAAAAAAAGAATTTTAACGGGTGACAGACCGACGGGAAAATTGCACCTTGGTCATTATGTCGGGACACTGAAAAATCGAGTTGCTTTGCAGAACGAATATGACTGTTTCTTTATCATTGCAGATCTGCATATGCTCACTACGAAGTACCAAGATTTAAAAACTGTTAAGCAAAATATTAATGACCTTGTGCTTGACTATTTAAGTGTGGGTATCGATCCTCAGAAAAGTAATATCTTTGTTCAATCTTTAATTCCCCAGATACCATCGCTTTTCACCCTTTTTACCATGTTAACAACTGTGCCACGGCTACAAAGAGTCCCGACATTGAAAGATGTAATGCGAGATTTAAAGATCGAAACAGCCTCTTTAGGTCTTTTAAGCTATCCGGTTTTGCAGGCGGCTGATATTTTGATCGTTCGCGCAAACCTCGTTCCAGTAGGTAAGGACCAGGCATCGCACATTGAAGTAACCAGGGAAATCGCGCAAAGGTTTAATAGCCTTTATGGAGAAGTTTTTCCCTTACCGGAAGTCTTAATTGGTGAGGTTCCGACTCTGCCAGGAATTGATGGTAAAGCTAAAATGAGCAAAAGCCTGGAAAATGCTATTTATTTAAGCGACGATTCTGAATCTGTTCTGGAGAAAGTGATGAGGATGTACACTGACCCGACCCGTCTCCGCCCGACAGATCCTGGCCATGTAGAGGGCAATCCTGTTTTTATTTATCACGAAGCCTTCAATAAGGACAAAGAAGAGGTAGCGGATTTGGAAAAGCGTTACCGGGAAGGCAGAGTGGGGGATGTAGAAGTAAAAGAAAAGTTAGCAAAGGCTTTGAATGGCTTTTTAGAACCTATTAGGGCCAAAAGAAAAGAATACGAGGGAAGGCCGGAATTGATTGAAAAAATTATTTTAGAGGGATCCGAAAGGATACAGGCCGAGGGAAAAGAAACTTTGGATTTGGTTAAGAAAGCCATGGGACTAAAATATTTTGATTAAGCCTCCTTGCTTTACTTCTATCTTCGGCCTTTGATATAATCCCTTTTGAATTGTTTTATTTTTGAGGTTAGAAATGGCTTTAAATAAAAAGAAAAAATTAAAACCTTTTGAGTGGTTGAGAAGCTTTATTTTTTATGCTCTGCTTGTGGGTGTTGGGGCTATTCTCTTTTTTGGTCTCTTTAATCCTGAAAAGAAGGATAATGAGAAGTCTTTATCAGAAGCTTTGACAATAATTAAGAGTGGACAAGAAAAAAGTGTTACGGTTGACGGAGACACGGTCAAGCTAGATTTAAAGGATGGCTCATCCCTTACTACTCGGAAGGAAAAAGACGAAAGTTTTGTCAAGACACTTGAGGCATCAGGAATTAATCCTAAAGATATTCCCTTAACGATTAAGGACAATTCCGCCGGAGAAGCGTGGCTAGGTCTGCTAAATCTTTTTCTTCCTATTATTGTGATGGTTTTAATTTTTTACTTTTTAATCCGTCAAGCCCGCGTGGCAGGAGATTCCCTTTTTTCCTTTACCAAATCTAAGGCGAAACCATTTTCTCGCAATCTTACCCAGATTAAATTTTCTGATGTTGCTGGTGTGGATGAGGCGAAGCAGGAGTTGGAAGAAGTGGTAGCATTCCTAAAGACACCTGATAAATTCCGTGCCTTGGGAGCGAAAATTCCAAAAGGAGTGCTTTTAGTTGGCCCCGCAGGTGTGGGAAAAACTCTTCTAGCTCGGGCTGTGGCCGGGGAAGCGGGGGTAACTTTTTTTTCCATCGCTGGATCAGAGTTTATGGAGATGCTCGTAGGGGTTGGAGCGAGTAGAGTAAGAGACTTGTTCGATACTGCAAAAAAATCCGCTCCAGCAATAATTTTCATTGACGAAATTGATAGTATTGGTCGTCAGCGCGGACTAGGGTTAGGCGGAGGACACGACGAGCGCGAGCAGACCTTAAACCAGATTTTGGTCGAAATGGATGGTTTTGAACCCACTGCAAACGTAATTGTTATGGCGGCGACTAACCGTCCTGACATGCTAGATCCTGCTTTAGTTCGACCGGGTCGATTTGATCGACGCATTTCCATCGATCTACCTGATATTGAAGGACGTAAGGCAATCATTAAAATTCATGCCCGAAACAAGCCTTTAGCTTCTGATGTCGACATTGACCGTTTATCACGTCGGACGGTTGGCTTTTCAGGGGCAGACCTTGAAAACATGCTTAATGAAGCGGCCATTCTCGCCGCTCGACTAGAGAAGAAAGCAATAGACAGTAAGGATTTGGAAGAGGCCGCGTTGAAAGTGAAGTTGGGACCAGAAAAGAAACGATTGCAGTCAGAAGAAGATCGGAAATTAACGGCTTACCATGAAGCGGGACACGCTTTGGTAACTAAATTGCTTCCTCACATGGATCCAGTTCATCGAGTTTCGATTGTTGCTCGGGGGATGGCTTTGGGTTTCACCATGATTCCACCTGCTGTTGATCGCTATAATGAGACTAAGACTCGTTTGGAAGAGATGGTTGCTTCTCTCTTAGGCGGTCGGGCGGCGGAAGAACTAGAATTTAAAGAGTTTACCGTGGGAGCTTCTTCAGATATTGAAAAGGCGACCCAGATCGCCCGAAAGATGGTAACGGATTATGGCATGAGTGAAATCGGGCCGATTGCGATTGGGTTTAGAGAAGACGCACCTTGGGTCGCGAGAGAACTGGGAGAGGCTAAGGGTTACTCTGAGGAGTTAGCAGCAAAGGTGGATAATCAGGTTAAAAAGATTATCGACGATTGTTTTGAACGGGCAAAAAAGATCCTTCGAGAAAACAAAGACAAGCTTGATTTGGTAGCTACTGAGCTAATGAAAAAAGAAACTCTTGAGGGTCCTGATTTTGAGTTACTCTTAAACCCTTCCACAATGAATAAAGCTCACTAACCTTGTTTCCAAAATCTGTTTGAAGTAAAATATAAATCATGGACAGCAAATTTGTCTTAGTTGACGGACACGCCCTACTGCACCGAGCTTTTCATGCTCTCCCTCCTTTAAGTACCTCTAAAGGTGAATTAGTAAATGCCGCATACGGTTTTACCATGATGTTGCTGCGGGTTTTAAATGGCCTTAAGCCTGAGTACGTGGCTGTAGCGTTTGATCGGGCTGCACCTACTTTTCGCCACACCCAGTACACTGCGTATAAAGCCCATCGGACTAAAGCACCAGACGAACTTTACGATCAACTAGAGCGAGTGAAAGAAATAGTGTCAACTTTAAATATTCCTATTTTTGAACTGGATGGTTATGAAGCCGATGATGTGATCGGGGCTTTAGTTAAGCAGGGAACGGAAAATGGAATTCAAGATTTGGAAATTTTTATCGTGACAGGGGATCGGGATACCCTTCAGTTAGTGCAGCCACAAGTAAACGTTTACACTCCAGGCAAGTCTTTTTCAGATGTAATTATTTTTGATGAGAAAAAAGTTGAGGAGAAGTATGGTTTAAGGCCGAAACAACTGATTGACTTTAAATCTTTGGCGGGCGACCAATCTGATAATATTCCAGGGGTAAAAGGGGTCGGGGAAGTGAGCGCGGTAAAACTGCTTCAAAAGTATGGGACTACAGAGAACCTTTATCGACATTTATCAGAAGTGCCTGAAAGGATTAAGCGGTTGTTGGAAGAGGGTTCCGAAGAAGCTGCTTTATCAAAAAAATTAGCCACCATCGATGTTGATGCACCTGTCAAATTGGACCTAAGTTGCTGCCGGCTCCGTGACTACAACCATGAAAAAGCAGTTGAACTTTTTAAAGAACTAGAATTCAAAACTTTAATTTCTCGTTTGCCGGACTCTGACCAAGAGGAGAAAAAAGAGGTTGGATTGGAAGTGGTAACCGGACAGGGAAAACTAGATTTTGATCAAGGGGTTGAGAAGGAAGCCCCCTTAGAAGTAGTTTTGACGGGGATGAGAAAGGTGGGGGTTTTAGTTGACACAGAAATCCTTAGTAATATTTCAACTGAATTATCCGGGAAAATCGTGGAAATTGAAAAAGAAATTTACTCATCGGTAGGGCATGAGTTTAATTTAAATTCTCCTAAGCAGCTTTCTGAAGTCCTCTATTCTGAATTGAATTTAACTCCAGGAAAGAAGGGTAAAAACCATCTTTCGACGGATGTGAGTACCTTGTTGAATCTGATAGGAGCTCACCCAGTAGTTGAATTAATTCTCCAATATCGAGAGCTTTTCAAACTCAAATCTACATATACGGATTCTTTGCCTGCCTTGGTTGATCGATCAGATGACAGGATTCATCCTGATTGGCACGCGGATGTGACTCGAACAGGGAGGCTTTCTTGTACGAACCCAAACCTCCAAAATATTCCTGTTAAAGGTGAGTGGGGAGCCAAAATCAGACAAGCTTTTATTGCTTCTCCTACTCATTTATTACTTTCTGGAGATTACAATCAAATTGAGTTGAGGGTGATGGCTCATCTTTCAGGCGACCCCAATCTTATAGAAATTTTTCAGCAAGGAAAAGATATTCATGCGACTACGGCTTCTTGGATATTTAATAAATCTCCTGAAGAAATTACTAAAGACGAAAGACGTGTCGCTAAGACAGTCAATTTTGGAGTTCTCTACGGAATGAGTGCTTTTGGATTGGGACAGGAGTTAAGGATTGATCCAAAGATTGCCTCAAAATTTATTGAAAGGTACTACCAGAGATTCTCAAGAGTGAAGCTGTACCAAGCAGAAGTTCTCAAAGAAGCCTACGAAAAAGGATACGTGGAAACTTTGTCAGGTTTTCGACGATACGTACTAGAACTTAAGTCGCCAAACCCACGAATCAGATCACAAGGTGAGAGGATGGCGACTAATATGCCAGTACAAGGGACTGCTGCGGATATTATCAAAGAAGCGATGGTGAAAATATTTGCTGATATTTTAGATAACGGTTTGGGAACTAGGTTGATTATGCAGGTACACGATGAGTTAGTTTTTGAAGTTCCTAAAGAAGAAATGGATAAGGTTTCGTCGATGATCAAGGAGAGAATGGAAAAAGCGATCCGTTTATCTGTTCCCGTCGTTGTTGATTTAAAGGTTGGGAATAATTGGGCGCAAACAGAAGAGCGCCATTTTAAGGAGAATTAAAACAATGAGAATTCTAATCGCCACCGATTCCTACAAACCAAACGTGGATGGAGTTTCTGTTTTTTTAAGCCGTTTGACCGAACAGTTGGTGGCAAAAGGACATGAAGTAGCGGTGATCGCTCCTAGCCCTACTTACCAGTCATTTTTAGAAAAAGACCACGGAGTTGTTATTTTTCGCCAAGGATCAATCAAACCCATTCGGACGAAAGCTTGGTTTTTCTCGCCTTTTCCCTATCCCACTGTTTACCAGGCAGTGAAAAAGTTTTCCCCCGATGTTGTGCACATCAATCTTCCTTTTAACATCGGGCTAGCCACCTTAAGAGCTGCCCGGAGGATAGGGGTTCCTGTTGTGGCTTCCTGCCATACTATTCCGGGAAACGTGACCGCAAACTTTAAGTTTATGGGACCAACGGTAAAGGCACTGGACGTTTTTTTATGGCAATATTTCCGCTGGTTTTATAACCATTGCGACTTTATTACAACACCCACTCCGACTGCCATACGAATGCTCAACCAGGATAATTCCATCACCAAACCGTTACTTGCGATTTCCAATGGTATTGATACCGAAGTTTTTCGGGCAGGCCAGGAAAGTACTAAACTTCGAGAAAGGTTAAAAGTGCCTTTGAAGACGGTAGTTCTTTACACAGGAAGACTAGATAAGGAGAAGGAACTTGATGTTTTGGTTGGGGCCATGCCTTCAGTCCTAAAGGAAATTCCAGCTCATTTCATGATCGCTGGGGAAGGAACGGAAAGAGATAATTTGGAAAAACTGGCCAGGAAATTGAGGGTCTCTTCGCATCTGACTTTTGCTGGATTTTTAGAGGAAAAGGAATTTCCCTTGATTTATAATATAGCTTCCGTTTTCGCGATTTCTTCCCCAGTGGAGTTACAGAGCATTGTTACCCTTGAGGCGATGTCTTCCGGACTGCCTGTAGTGGGAGTCAAGGCTGGAGCGCTACCTGAACTGATTCAGAATGGGGTAAACGGTTTCCTTTTTCCTGAAGGTAGCATTTCCAAAATGGCCGGGGCGATAGTCAGGATATTAAAAGATGAGGAGCTTCGAAGAAAGTTTAGTCGGAACAGTCGGGAAATCGTGGTCAAAAAGCACTCCCTCGAGGCGACAGCAGAGAAGTATTTAGAAGTTTATCGCAAAGTGTTAGAATTTAAATAATTATGCCAGAGTTGCCGGAAGTAGAAACAATTCGTAGAGGATTAAGCTCAGAAATTGTTGGCTTGAAGATTAAAAGTATTGCTACCAATGAACCAAAGATGCTTCAGTTGGGTGACGTTGGAACCAAAGCAGTAGTGGGAGCGCAAGTCAAGGACATCCGCCGACGAGCTAAAATCTTATTGATCGATTTAGATAACGGTTTTAGTCTCCTTATTCATTTAAAGTTAACCGGTCAGTTGATCTATCAAAATATTGAAGGCGGAAAAATTATTGGGGATTCTCCTGTCCCTCCTCTGAACAAGCCTACCCCGAACGCAACTACCCACATCACCATTACTTTTGATAACGCAACTCACCTTTTCTTTAACGATTTACGTAAATTTGGTTACGTCAAGTTATTTTCCACAAAAGAGATAGAAAATTTGAAAGTAATGCAGGAATTTGGTCCCGAGCCGTTTACGCCTGGTTTTAGCTTGGAATATTTTAGGGAAGGTTTAAAGAAGAGAGGTCGGACAAATGTCAAAGTTCTTTTACTCGATCAGTCCTTTATCGGAGGAATTGGTAATATCTATGCTAACGAGGCATTGTATGAGGCAAGAATTAGCCCTTTGAGAAGCGCGGTTAGTTTATCAGACAACGAGGTAAAGAAGTTATACAGCGCCATTATGGAGGTCCTAGAGCGGGGTTTGAAGGCGGGGGGCGCTTCAGACCAGACTTACGTTAATGCTTTTGGCGAAAAGGGGCGATTTATGGAGACGGCGAAAGTTTATGGTCGGCTAAACCAGTCCTGTAAAGAATGCTCTGGAAACGTTAAAAGGATCACTCTTGGGGGACGGGGGACTTTTTATTGTCCTAGTTGTCAAAAATGACTTATTCAAACAAACCTTTGGTTTCGATTATTATCATTACAAAAAACCAAAAGCATTTCTTGGAAAAATCTCTTCCCATGATTTTTAACCAGACCCTTCGGGATTTTGAGGTGATTATGGTCGATAACGGTTCAAAGGATGGAGCTCTAGAGTTGATGGGGAAGTTTCCCGTTAAGGTGATCCACCTGAAAAAGTTTGGTTACGCCTTAGCACACAACACTGGGATTAGAGCGTCGTCTGGACGATATTTGGTTCGTCTTTCAGGAGACGTGACACCAGTAAATGAGCACTGGCTAGCGAACTTAATAAAAAATTTTGACGATTCTTCAGTAGCCGGAGTTTACAGTCGTTGGGTGCTTCCCGAAAAGGTTAATCTTTTGGAAAAAACTATGATGCCAATTTATTGGAAATTACTTGGCTCCAAACGGAGGATTCATTCCCGTTTCCATATTTTAGCTGGACAATCCGCGGTAGTTAGACGAGACTTGTGGGAACGCTATCCTTACAATGAATCTGTCCCCATCTGTGAAGACTATGATTGGGCGAGGCATTTTCAAGGTTTGGGCTATAAAATTGTTTATGAGCCAGAATCTTTAGTTTACCACGGACATGACGAGCCAATTAAAAAAGGTTTGAAACGTTACTACGATGAGACGAAAGCCGTTGGTTGGGATATCCACCTCAAGGACACTTTTCTCAAGCTTAAAGAGAGGACAAAGAAGGTCAAAGAAATTATCTTTGAAAACTTAAATGAAAATCCTTTGGTACGCTAAAAATCATTCTATAGGCGGAGATTTTATTTATTCCCAGGAAGTGGTTCGAAAGCTTAAATCTTTTGGTCATGAGGTGTATTGGGTAGGATTTAAGGAAGATTTTAAATGTCTTGCGGACGGGGTTTTCACTTTGCCATTTTATTTCCGTCGTCCTCTTTTTACGATCGGTAAAGGTCCTAAGAGGATTAGAGAAATTTTACTTGATTTAAAACCCGATGTAGTTCACGCTAATTTGGCTTTTTCAACGGACGATTTTGCTCTGGTCAACGTCTGTAGGACGTTAAAAATTCCTTTGGTGATTACTTTTCACGCCCCTTTTAATGACAGCAACAGTTTCTGGGGGATTATAACTAGATTAGGTTACATATTTTACAGTCGGTTTTTTTCCAAAGCCAATGCCGTGATTATCTTTTCAGAGCCTCAGAAAAAGTATTTAGTAAGATATGGAGTTCCAAAGGAGAAAGTACACATCGTCTTTAATGGGGTAGATACCGATAAATATAAACCAGGAAGACAAGCTTATAAGGAAAGCCTTGGGGCAAAACTAATTATACTCTACTGTGGCCGTTTAGAGACTGGAAAAAATGCCCGTATTTTAGTTGAAGCATTTAAAGAATTAAATCTTCCAGAGAAAGTGAAGTTGGTTGTCGTTGGCGGAGGCTTAGAGGAGTCCAGTTTAAGGAAGCTTGGAGAAAAAGATAAAAACATTATCTTCACCGGTTACATTTCTGACGAATCTCGGAAAATTGAAATTATTCAAGGGAGCGATATTTTTGTTCTTCCTTCGGAGGCCGAGGGAATGTCCTTATCCTTATTAGAAGCGATGTCGTGTGGTTTGGTTCCTGTAACTTCAAATATCATTAGTAATATGACAGTTACTGGCCAAGCCGGACTAAGTGTGGATCTTAATAACTTGAAAGAAGATCTTAAAAAAGTTCTATTAACATTGGTTAAAGATGAAGAAAAACGAAAAAGTATGGGCGAATTAGCGCGAGAAAGGGTAGTCACGAACTTTTCTTTGGACGGAAACGTTCACGAACTGATTAGTATTTACAATAAACTTAAGGAGGAAAAATGAAGATCTTGATTGCCTCGGATCTTTATCCTCCGTTTGCTTCTGGAGTTTCGACGGTGGCTGAAAATTTAGGTTCTGGCCTGGCTAAATCTGGACATAAAGTAACGATACTAACGATTGGGGAGAGTTTAAAAGAGACCGTCGAAGAAAAAGAAAACTTAAAAATTATCCGCTTACCTTCCCTTGGAATACCTTTTCGAGAAGGGATTAGATTTTTTCCACCCTTAATACTAAAAGTAAGAAAGATAATGAAAAAGGAATCTCCGGAAGTGGTAAATATTCAGTCTCTTTTTGGTGTGGGCATTGCTGCTTTTATTGCAGCGAAAGAAGAAAAAATTCCTATTGTGGGAACGAATAATATCCTGCCCGAAAACGTGAGTGGTTTTTTACGGAACATAGATTTCTTTGAGGATTTAGTTGATAAAGGTCTTTGGGCTTTTAACCGCTTTTTCTATCAACGCTGTAATTTTCTAACTACTCCCACCCAAACAGGTTTGGCAGTTCTCAAGAAACACATCAAAGGAGAAAGGATGGAAGCAATTTCGAGTGGAATCGACTTGTCTAAATTTGGAAAACGTTTATATACTTACGAAAAAGCAAAAGAGAGGTTAGGCTTAAAAAATTTACCAGTTATCTTATTTGTTGGTCGTTTAGCGGCTGAGAAAAGGGTGGATTTCTTGCTCAGAAGCTTTCAGCAGGTCAGGGAACGATTAGAATCTATTCTTGTTGTAGTTGGAACGGGACCGGAAGAGACTATTTTAAGAAATTTAGTCAAAGGGTTAAGTTTAGAAAAGGATGTTGTTTTTGCTGGATACGTGACAGAAGAGAAACTAAAGGAGTACTACGAAGCAGCAAATGTGTTTGCGCTTCCCTCTAAAGCTGAACTTCAGGGAATAGTCTGCCTGGAAGCCGCAACTTACGGAGTACCCTTAGTTGGGGCAAACAGCGTGGCGTTACCAGAGCTAGTAAGAAATAATGAAACTGGTTTTTTGTTTGATCCTGAAAGCGAAGCCGATTTAACAGAAAAATTGTTAATGGTTTTAAGTGATAAGGATCTTCAGGAAAAGCTTGGTCAAGGAGCGATTAGAATTGCTCGAGCACACGACTTATCAGTAACAATCAAAAAATACGAAAGGGTTTTTCAAAAGTGTGTAGAAGAAAGCAAGTATCAACCAACTAACTTATAAATCCCCCCTAAGCGCTTATAAGCTTGCGTAAGAACCAGCTAGAGAATATAATTAGGTTGTTTTAGGAGAAAAATATGCGTCAAGTATATTTAGATTATGCAGCGACAACACCAACTGATGCAGAGGTGGTAAGTGCGATGCAACCTTTCTTTACTGAGAGGTTTGGTAATCCTTCTAGTCTTTACACCCTAGGTCAAGAGGCTCGAGCGGCGGTTGAGAATTCTCGAAAGATAGGGGCAGACTTTTTAGGAGCAAAGCCAAAAGAAGTCCTCTTTACCTCTGGGGCGACTGAGAGTCTTAACCAGGCAATCAAAGGAGTTGCCGAAGCAAGAGGAATGGTAAACGGAGGATTGAAGCTAATTAATGGTAAAGCTCCTCATATTATTACCACGTTGATTGAACACCACGCCGTTCTTCATACCTGCCAGCATTTGGAAAGGTTAGGCTTTTCGGTTACTTACTTACCTGTAAACCAGGAAGGCTTGGTTGAAGTAAGGTCGCTAAAGGAAGCCTTGACAGACCAGACCATCATGGTATCGGTAATGTATGTAAATAATGAAGTTGGAACAATCCAACCAATCGCAGAAATTGGCAAGGCGGTAAAAGAGAAAAGCAAAGAGATTGTTTTCTTAACTGACGCTGCCCAGGCGGCTGGATACTTAGATTGCGCTGTTGATCAGTTAGGAGTAGATATGCTAGCAATCGCGGGGCATAAAATTTACGCCCCAAAGGGGGTCGGGATATTTTATGTCCGTTCGGGAACGCTTTGGATTCCTCAACAGGATGGGGGAGGACAGGAATACCGACGTCGAGCCGGGACGGAGAATGTGCCCTATATTGTAGGATTGGCAAGAGCAATGCAGTTAGTCCAAGAAAATAAAGAAGAAGTGAACAATAGACTTACTCATTTAAGAAACAAACTGATTAAGGAAGTTTTAGCCCGAGTTCCTCGGTCTCACTTGAACGGTTCTCAAGAACAACGGGTTCCGAGCAACGCTAACTTTTCCTTTAAGAATGTAGAGGGGGAATCTCTTCTTCTTATGCTAGATCAAGAGGGAATTTACGTCTCTACCGGCAGTGCTTGCAGCTCCGGAACTCTCGAACCTTCCCACGTCTTAACCGCCATGGGTTTAACTCCGGAAATTGCGCACGGTTCGCTTCGAGTCAGTTTGGGCAAATACACCTCAGAAGAGGATATAAACTACTTTTTAGAAAAATTGACGCCCATTGTCGCCAAACTTCGGGAGACCTCCCCGTTTAAGTAATTTCACGTCATTTTGGATGCGCTTCATTTGCCAGAATGATGGTTAATTTTGGATAGGAATAAATATGAGCGCAAAAATTGTTAACGGAAACGCCATTAAGGCGGAAATATTAGCCTCCTTAAAAGAAGAAGTCGAGAAGCGCCAAATCAAACCGGTTTTGGCGATTATTTTCGTGGGCGAAGACGAAGCCTCTCAGGTTTATATCAACTCCAAGAAATCCGCGGCCGAGGAAGTCGGGGCGCAGGTGCAAGTTTTCCTTTTTCCGGAAGATGTTTCACAGGATGTCTTGACGGCAAAAATTCACGAGCTAAATCAGGATGAAGAGGTGCATGGCGTAATGATCCAGCTTCCGTTGCCTAAGAATTTTAACGCCAAAGAGGTTCTTTCCCAGATTGCGCCAGAAAAAGATGTTGATCATATTCGTTCTCTTCCAGATCCTCACACCGCGGTGGCGGACGCAGTCACAGAGGTTCTTGATCGGAACCACGTCCTAGTTCAAGGTAAAAATGCCATTATTCTCGGAGCTGGCCTTTTAGCGGGGCGATCGATCGAGTTAGCTTTAAAAGAAAGAGGGGCGGAAGTAGTGGTTTGCGACGAAAATACCGAAGATTTGTCCGCGTACACTCGACTGGCCGATATTTTGGTGACGGCAGTGGGTGTACCGGGATTAGTTACCGGCGAGATGGTTAAAGAGGGAGTTGTGGTGATCGATGTTGGTACGGCCGCAGAATTGATTGACGGACAACTTAAGACAAAGGGAGACGTTGATCGCACTTCTGTCGAACCAAAAGCCAGCCTCTTTACCCCCGTCCCCGGTGGTATCGGTCCAATTACTGTTGCAATCCTTATCCGTAACTTAGTCGCAAGTACCTCTTCTTGAGGGGCAACCTAATTTATGTTATAAATGCTATTAAATATTATGCAGTTTCCTAAGGAGGGAGAAAAATGGCTATCATGATTAGTAGCGACAATTCCACAGCTGGAGCGCGTAAGTTTGTTGCAGAGCAGCGCAAAAAGGTCGAAGAAACTGACAAGCTGATCCAGGACGTTGTTAAGAGGGCGCTAAGTTTGCTCCGAATACCAGGGTGGGTACCCATTTACGCTGGAGACTTCAAGTACGAATCGGCGACGGTAGCCCGAGTTTCACTGCCTTTTGACAGGGCCGAATTTAGCGCTTTTATTGACGGCGAGACCGATATCTCCTTGTGCCTGGCTTTGTTGGAGAAAGGCCGAAGAGAGCTTCTCGAGAAAGGAGTTCAGGTTACGTTCGATATCATTGAGCCAACAGGAAAACGTCTCACTCTGTCTAATTGAGTCTGGAGAGGTACGCCCGAGAAGGAAACGGCCTCTTTTTTTTGTTTAACCAACTTTAAAGGTAATTTTGCCATTAGATAGTTTAGCGTTGATAGTTTGATTGGCCTTGATTTTACCTTCGACGATTTGGAGGGCGATTTCGTCCAGCAGTAGTTCTTGGATCGTTCGTTTCAGTGGCCGTGCTCCAAAGGCCGGATCAAAACCCTCTTTGGCGATTAGTTCTGCCACTTCTTTGTCAATTTTGAGAGTGATTTCTTTTTCGGCGAGTCTTTTGATTACCTCATCTAGTTGCAATTTCACAATCGCGGCAATTTGTCTTTCGTCTAAAGCTTGAAAGATAATAATGTCATCAACCCGATTGAGGAATTCTGGTTTGAAGGATTTGTGCACCAGCTGCGTTACTTCCGTTTCCATGATCTTTTGATTTTTCCCCGCGTATTCTTGGATGATTTGACTGCCCAGATTGGAAGTCATGATAATGACGGTGTTTTTGAAATCAACGGTTCGGCCCCGCCCGTCGGTTAGTCTGCCGTCGTCAAGAACTTGCAATAAAATATTAAAAACTTCTGGATGAGCTTTTTCAATTTCGTCGAATAAAATAACGGAGTAAGGGCGACGACGAACGGCTTCCGTTAATTGACCACCTTCCTCAAAACCGACATATCCGGGAGGTGCCCCGACTAATCTAGCCACGGAATGTTGCTCCATATATTCACTCATATCGATACGGATCATGGCATCCTCGTCGTTGAAAAGAGTCTCGGCTAAGGCTTTAGCGAGCTCGGTTTTTCCGACTCCAGTGGGACCTAAGAAAATGAAAGAACCGATCGGCCGACCCTCTTCTGAAATACCTGCTCTGTGGCGTCTGATAGCGTTTGAGACGGCTTTAACAGCCTCTTCTTGGCCAATGACTCGACGATGTAATTCTGACTCCATTTGAGCCAATTTAGCAGCTTCCGACTCGATTAAACGGGTAGTCGGAATACCGGTCCAATGGGAGACAACCTGGGCAATGTCTTCTTCGGTTACTTCCTCGCGCAAAATGCGGTCTTTCTTAGAAACCTCGCTAAGTTTTTTATTTTCTTCTTCGATTTCTTTTTCGAGTTGGGGGATTAAGCCATATTTAATTTCCGCGGCCTTGTTTAGATCGGCTTCGCGTTCGGCGTGTTCCAGCTGCAGCTTCAACTCATCCATTTTTTCGTTCAGCGTTCTAGCTTTGGTCAAGACCTCTTTTTCGCTTCGCCAGCGCATCTCAAATTCAGCGGATTTTTCTTTTAGATTGGCGAGGTCTTTTTCGAGTTCCTCTAATCGCTTTTTAGAATGTTCATCTTTTTCTTTTTGAAGTGCTTGTTTTTCGATTTCCAATTGAATAATCTTTCTCTTCATCTGATCAAGTTCTGAGGGTAAACTTTCCACTTCCATTTTTAAGGCAGAAGTAGCCTCGTCGATTAGGTCAACGGCTTTGTCGGGAAGGAATCGGGCCGGAATGTAGCGTTGTGAAAGGGTGGCGGCAGCAATAATGGCTGGGTCAGTAATGCGCACCCCATGATGAAGCTCATATTTTTCTTTTAAACCACGCAAAATGGCGATCGTATCTTCGGTACTCGGTTCACCAACGTAAACTGGCTGAAATCTTCGTTCCAACGCGGCATCTTTTTCTATATACTCCCGATACTCTTTGAGGGTAGTGGCACCGATAGTATGAATTTCACCTCGGGCTAGAGCCGGCTTGAGCATATTCGAAGCATCTACAGCTCCTTCCGCTGCTCCTGCGCCTACGACGGTATGAAGCTCATCGATAAATAAGATCACTTTTCCCGCAGATTCAACAGCTTCTTTTAAAATCGCCTTAAATCGGTCCTCAAATTCTCCTCGGTACTTGGCACCGGCTAAAATTGAACCAATATCTAAAGCGAGAACTTTTTTATTCTTTAACGTTTCGGGAACGTCACCACTAATGATCCGTTGGGCTAATCCTTCCACAATCGCTGTCTTTCCAACGCCCGGTTCACCGATCAAGACGGGATTGTTCTTCGTTCTTCGGGAGAGGACTTGCATCACTCGGCGGATTTCTTCGTCGCGACCGATGACCGGATCAAGTTTTCCTTCTTTGGCGAGCTTTGTTAAATCTCGACTGTATTTTTCTAGGGCTTGATATTTACTTTCTGGGCTATCATCGGTTACTCTCTGATTTCCTCTAATTTCCATTAGAGATTTTGAAACCTGATCGTAACTAATGTTGTTTTTAACCAATGTTTCTTGAGCGTTAGATCTAACGCTTATCAGAGCTAAAAGAAAGTGTTCAACACTGATAAACTCATCTTTTAACCGAGACGCTTCTTTATTGGCCGCCTCCAGGATTTTTCGAAGTTCCGGCGTTAAGAAGATTTGGGTTGGACCGACTCCAGAGATTTGGGGAAGTCTACTAAGTTGTTCTCCAACCTCAGATTTTAGTTTTGGAAGATTAATGTTTAACTTTTGGAAAACCGGTCCAACTATTCCTTCCTCCTGGTCTAATAAAGCATAAAGGAGGTGAAGGGGGTCAAGATTTTGCTGACCGTTTTCCGTGGCAATTTGTTGCGCTTTCTGAATTGCTTCCTGAGCTTTTAAGGTAAACTTTTGAGCATCCATAACAGTAATGCCTTCCTTTTTAATTATACACCAGGAGTTTTAGCACTTGCAATAGTGGAGTGCTAACTACAGGCTTAGCGGGAGTTCTGCGGTGGTTTGAGATCGACAAGCGGATGTCTTAAGCGTCTGATCGTAGATAACTTCAACGAGAACGGTGTCAACGTCAACAACCTTCAGCCTGCAATTGGAATGACAATATTGGTCTCTTCGTTCTGGTAGTTTCTACATTTATGTGTTTTGCTTGGCGGTTCTTAGTATGCTTTATTCAGCTGCCAAGCATTTTTGCCAACAAAGCTTAGTTTTGGATGAACGATTAATAACCACAATTTGCGTTTCCCGCAGAATATGCGACAATAAAAGTATGTTTACCCCTAAGTTTACTATTACCAATAAAATCTTGAATAATATCGCTAAAATTGAGGCGGCAAGGGAAGTGGTTATTAACGCCCCATTAGTTCCTGCCTGGGAGGCAAAGTTTCGCCAAGAAGCGTTGATTAGGACAGTTCATCACGGCAATCACGTTGAGGGAAATCCTTTGAACCTTGCCGAAGTAAAAGACGTTTTAGAAGGGAAGAAAATAACAGCTAGAAACCGTGATATCCAGGAGATTATTAACTACCGCGATGTTTTGAAATTTATAGATGGTTTTAATAAACGAGATCCAATTGACGAAAGAACAATCTTATACATTCATAAACTTACTACATCAAAAACAATCTCTGTAGATCAATGTGGCCACTATCGTTTGACCCAAGTCGCATTAAAAAATCAAGCCACAGGTGAAATTACTTTTATGCCCCCGTCTGCCAGGGAAGTGCCTCGCTTAATGCACGATTTTATCTTTTGGTTGAACCACGCAACTAATGATGAACTTTCTGCTATACTGAAAGCCGCTATCGCTAATTATGCCTTGAACGCAATCCACCCTTTTATCGAAGGCAATGGACGCACATCGAGAGCGATTGCTACTTTAATTCTTTATAAAGAAGGCTATGATATTAAGAGATTCTTTTCACTAGAAGAATACTACGATCGGGATGCGACGCGTTATTACGACCATTTACAGCGGGTTTCCAACCAACATCAGGAATTAGCACAACGAGATCTAACACCTTGGCTAGAATATTTTTCAGAAGGGTTAGCTGTAGAGTTGCAAAGAATCAAAGAAAAGGTCCAAAGATTAAGTGTCGACTTAAAGCTAAAGGGAAAAGTAGGCCAAGTGGCTTTGAACGAACGGCAAATTCAGTTAGTGGAGTATATGGAAACGAATGGAAAAATCAGCAACCCAGATTTTCGGATTTTGTTTCCGATGGTTTCAGATGATACAATGTTAAGAGATTTGAAAGATTTGATCGATAAGGGGATAGTTCGAAAGAAAGGGAAGACCAAGAATGCATATTACGAATTAGTTCATTAGACTCTGCTCTCCGCCCAAACGCTTCTAGGAGGTATAAAAATGGGAAATGTTGATCTTCAATTTTTCTTTGTTGGCTTTATCGTGCCAATTTTCTTTGTGTTTATCCTTACACTTGAAGGATTAAAGTATTTGATGGAATCTCGGAATAAGGAGACGTTTTTCCAAAAAATGACTCACTTTGCTCCGTCGCCTTTGACAAACGGGCAGGAGAAAGTTTTGGGCTACGCCTATTTGGTCACGGCGTTGATTTTTTTAGTGATAATAGTTTTCGGTTATAATACGTTTAAATAATAACTTATGCAATTTCTTGAATTAGCATCCTTTTTTGAACAGCTCGATAAAACCTCTAGCCGCAATGAAATGGTGCGGATTTTAGCCGAGCTCTTTTCAAAACTAAATTCAGAAGAAATAGAAAAGGTAGTTTACCTTTCTCAAGGGCGGGTCTCGCCTCATTTTATTCCATTGGAAATCGGGATGGGTGAAAAATTAGTCGCCCAAGCCGTGGCGGAAGCATACGGTTTAACAAAAGAGGAGGTCTTGACAGAATTTGAACGTTTAGGAGATATGGGCTTAGCCGCCGAGGTGCTAGGAAAAAAGAAAAGAAAGAAAGAAAAAGCGCGGGAATTAACAATTACGGATGTATACAAGGAACTTTACGAAATCGCAACTACTTCTGGAGCAGGTACTGTGGAGAAGAGGGTAGGAATATTAAAAAATGTACTAGAGTATATGGAGCCGTTATCTGCTCGGTACTTGGTGCGTATTCCCTTAGGTACATTAAGATTAGGAGTGGGTGATCCGACAATTTTAGATGGTCTTTCGTATGCTACGGCTGGTGATAAGTCTCTTCGGGGGACTTTAGAAATTGCTTACAACAGGACTTCAGACCTAGGTTTTGTGGGAAAAGTTTTTTGGGAAATGGGAATTGAGGCAGTAAAGAAGATTAAAATTCAAGTAGGCAAGCCGATTCGTCCTGAGTTGGCGGAGCGTTTACCGTCACCCCAAGCGGTAATTGATAAGTTAGGCAAGGTAGCCGTCCAGCCTAAATTTGATGGGTTTCGAGTGCAGCTTCATAAAAAAGGAGACCAAGTTCATATATACTCCCGTAATTTAGAAGATATGACTGGGATGTTTCCTGAACTGATTCAAGGAGTTCAGGAACAAGCGATCGCTAAGGAAGTGATTCTTGATGCGGAAGCTCTGGCTTACCACCCAGAATCTGAAGAATTTTATCCATTTCAAGAGACGACTAAAAGAAGACGTAAATATGGCATCGAAGAAATGGCGGAGAAACTTCCTTTGAAGGCGTTTGTTTTTGATATTTTGTTCTATAATGGGCAGGATTTGACGAGTAAGCCATACAAAGAGCGCCAACAATTTATTAAGAAATCTATTCGAGAAAATAGTATTCTTTTCCCCACTCCTCAAGAGATAGTTTCCAAAACTAAGGAACTGAGTAATTTGCTTGACGATGCAATCCAAAAGGGGCTAGAGGGAGTCGTGGTTAAAAGATTAGACTCAATATATGAGGCCGGCACTAGGAACTTTAATTGGGTTAAGTTAAAGAGAGCTACGTCTGGTCACCTGACGGATACAGTAGATTGTGTCATTCTTGGGTACATTTATGGCAAAGGAAAAAGGACAGCTTTTGGAGCAGGGGCGTTGCTAGTGGGTGTTTACGATGATCAGAAGGATTCATTTGTGACGGTGAGTAAGATTGGGACTGGTCTAACGGATGAAGAATGGACAAAGATAAAAGAATTAACTAAGGATACTGTGACTTTAACCAAACCGGCCAGGGTGGCATCGATGATTGTCCCTTCCGTTTGGGTCAAACCGAAGATTGTGATCGAAGTACTAGCAGACGAAGTTACGCGTTCGCCTATTCATACTGCTGGGAAACAAAATGAGGAACCCGGTTACGCTCTTCGCTTTCCAAGATTGATTAAGTTTAGAGAAGATAAGAGTCCTGAAGATGTTACGACGGTTACGGAAATTATTGAAATGTTTAAGGAGCAGGGTAGGAGGAAGTAAAAAAATTTTCCATTTCCCCTCAGTAAAATTAAATGAGTACTACACTTACTCATGTTAAAAGATAAGAGCCAAGAGATATAGGTTAATTTAAAGAAATTGAAAGCAATAAACGCAGAAACTGCGGTAATTTTTGAAGCGATAGTTTGTTTACAAATTAAAGCTTTCTGGCGTAAATTAAAAAAAAATATAAAAATTAATTTGGAGGGTTTATGGAACAACAAAATCAAAAAGCAGGTGTCGAAAACCATTGTTGCAACGAATGTGGGGAACATGAATGTCCTTTAGCTCAGCCAGATCCAAAGCTTGAAGAAAAAATGCATAAGGCCTTAAAGAAGGATTTAATGGAAACTAGGGGTATAACTGAAGAGCAGGCGGAGGAAGAACTAAAAAAATTAGCAGAATGAAAACTACAAGGAGTTTAAGTGGCTATTTTTAGGGATCGAGCAGAAGCAGGGCAGCTTTTATCAGAGGCCTTAAAAGATCTAAAAAGGGAAGATCAGGCGATTGTTTTAGCGATTCCTGGGGGTGGGGTAGTCGTTGGTGAAGTCGTATCGCAAAAAATACATATACCGTTAGATGTGATTATTTCGCGTAAAATTGGAGCCCCACATAACCCGGAGCTAGCAATAGGCGCGACTACGTCTAAAGGGGGGACGGTTTGGGATAAAGGACTGCTTGAAAATCTTAGAGTTAGTCATGGGTTTCAGCAGGAAGAGGAGTATCTACAGATAGAAGAGGCAAAAAGGAGAGAAAGAATTTTTCGTGGGGGTCGTCCAAGCTTAGATATAATTGGAAAAACTGTAGTCTTAACTGACGATGGGGTGGCTACTGGTTTAACTATGGAAGCAGCAATCCACGCAGTAGAAAATGGCGCGTCAGAGATTGTTTTGGCTATTCCTGTAGCGCCAGATGGGGTGGTAATTCGCTTGAAAAACGAGGTTAGCCGTGTCGTGGTGCTAGCGACACCTGAGACTTTTCATTCTGTGGGCGAATTTTACCAAAACTTCGAACAAATTACCGATATTCAGGTAAGCGAAATTTTAAAAAGGACTTTACCTAAGGCTTAATCATGGAAAAAGTTTATCTTGGTACGTCTGGTTGGGTTTATGATGATTGGAAGGGAAGATTCTATCCGAAAGGTCTTAAGTCAGAAGAAAGGTTAAGGTTTTACTCCACAATATTTAATACTGTCGAAATTAACTCCTCTTTTTACCGCCTTTTAAAACTAGAAACCTTTAGAAAATGGGCTGAAGATGTTCCGTTAGAGTTTAGATTTAGTATAAAAGGGAGTAGATACATTACTCATAATCTTAAAATGAAACCAAGTAAAATTTTAGAAGATGCGGTCGCTCGTTTTTTAAAAACAGTGGAAGGACTAGAGGAAAAGGGAAAGCTGATTTTGTGGCAGCTGCCACCTAACTCGAGAGTGGACTTAGAAAAATTAGACTCTTTTTTAGAATTGTTGGCTAGGTTGCAAAATAGGAAATTGAAAAACGCTTTTGAGTTTAGGCACGAAAGCTGGCTAAATTCAGCTGTTTATGATACATTAAAAAAATACGATAGTGCTATGGTAATCATAGACTCGCCTAAATGGCCAAAGATTCAGACCTTAACTGCTTCTTTTGCTTACCTTCGATTTCATGGTGCGGATTCTATTTACTCTTCAGATTACTCAGAAGAAGATTTACGAAGGTGGGCGAGGAAAATAAAAGTTTGGCAGAAGCAGGGGTTGGAGATTTACGGCTACTTCAACAATGACGTTAAGGCTTTTGCTCTGAAGAACGCCGTGTCATTAAAAAATATTTTATCCAGACTTTGAATAGGAGGAAATATGTATAGTGACCTGGTGATGGAACATTTTCAGCATCCCCGTAACGTTGGCGAACTTTCCGAGGGGCCTGATGTGGGGGTAGGTCAGGTGGGTAATCCTGTTTGCGGTGACATTATGAAAATGTGGATTAAAGTTACAGATGACCGAATTGAAGACATTAAATTTAAAACTCTTGGTTGTGGAGCAGCTATTGCCACTTCTTCTATGGTTACGGAAATGGTTAAAGGAAAAACTTTAACTGAGGCTTTGAAAATATCGAACGATACTGTCGCTGAAGCTCTAGGAGGTTTACCTCCTGTTAAAATGCACTGCTCTAATTTAGCGGCGGACGCTGTACATGAAGCGATAAAGAATTATCAAGAAAAACACAAATAAATTGTGCTAAAATAAGTTTAAGATGGGCATTAATCTATTTGGTCTAGAAATCGTCGATGGTAAAGAAAAGCGAAAAAAATCAGCTAAGGTGGCCGAGATTATTTCTAGTGTCTTCGATCCCTTGATTCTTGCCATAGTTGGATTATTTTTAGTGTTGCAGAAGTCCGATGGGATAAGTTCCTCAGTTGAATTTTTTTCTTGGTTTTTAGCAGTAATGGTAGTTGGAATATTACCTCCTTTGGGCTTTTTGATTTACCGCTTACAAACTGGAAAGATCCAGGACTGGTTTATTACTAACCGGGCGGAGAGGAAAGCAATTTTACTTGTAGTCCTAATTTCCTCGTTACTTTTAGTGGTTCTAATAACCCTTCTTCAAGGCCCACGATTGCTTTTAGCATTCAGCCTAATTTTATTTTTTATTAACTTGCTGATTAGTTTACTCACTTTGTACTGGAAGATTAGTGTTCACACTAACGCCATCACAACCTTTATCTTAATTCTAGTGTTGCTTTATGGAGTAGAGTATTGGCTAAGCTTATTCCTAATCCCTTTAGTAGGTTGGGCACGTTGGGAGTTAGGAAAACACACTCTTTCACAGGTTGTGGGGGGATCATTTATATCTGTTATGGTTTTTTTAACGGTTTTTAAAATTTTTAACTACATTTGAGGAGAAAAGAAATGTTGCTTACTCCACATATGTTACTTGGTGCTGCGATCGGAAGC
>JAMCZT010000029.1 GCA_023485445.1 Patescibacteria group bacterium | reverse complement strand
GCTGGAGGATGTAATTTGGGAGCTTAACAACAGGCCCAGGAAAATATTACAATACAAGACAGCTCAGGAAGTATTTAATGAGCACCTTAATTTGCTCTAGGAGTTGCGTTCGTTCCTAGAATACGGGATTAAAAGACTGATGGGCGAATCAAAGCGATCTCAAAGAAAAACGATCCGTGATGCCAAAGGAGAATTAGATTTTGACTTGTTTGGAAATATTTAGAAGAATTCCAACACCGATCATGGTGGTAACCAAGGCACTGCCACCGTAGGAGATAAAGGGAAGAGGAACACCAGTGAGCGGAATCAAGGCTGCCATGGCCGCCAGGTTAATAAAAGCTTGCGCGGCGATCCAGGAAGTGATCCCTCCCGCGACCAGCTGGCCAAACTTATCGGGAGCTTTTTGGGCGATCTTGAAACCACGATAAATAAGGAGAATAAAAATGCTTATCAAAATTATGGCTCCGATAAAGCCCAGCTCTTCCCCGATCACAGCAAAGATCGAATCGGTCGTCACTTCGGGTAAATATTCATACTTTTGGCGGGACTCTCCTAAACCCAGTCCTAGTAATCCCCCGGAACCCAAAGCGATCAAAACCTGATTAATGTGGTATGAACTTCCAAGAGGGTCTTTAGTCGGATCAAGGAAGGTAAAGAGCCGTTTTGCCCGATAGGAGGAACTGAGAATAAAAAAGCCTCCCCCAACCGCTGCTGCTGGAAGTAATAAGCTAAACTGCCAAAGGCTAGCACCAGAAATAAAGTAAGTTGCAAAGCCGATCGAACCGATAATCGTGGCCGTCCCTAAATCTTTCTGGATCAAGACTATCCCAATCAAAAAGCCTGTTACAACCAGAAATGGAACTAGTTTTATTTTCCTAGAAAGCCAAGCCGAAAGATAAAGGATGTAGCCTAGTTTAATCATTTCTGATGGCTGTAATCGAACTGGCCCAAGCTGAAGCCAACGTTGGGCTCCGTAAGCCTTTACTCCTAACCCTGGAATCAAAACAGCCAGTAATAAAACTAAAGCTCCAAATAATAGCAAGGGAGAAAGTCTTTCCCAAAGATGATAATCAATCTGGGAAACGACTACCAAAGCGATTAACCCTAAAACTAGCCAAACCAATTGGTTTTTAAGGTAGTAGTACTTATCGGCAAAATCACGATAGGCAGAAACCACGGATGCATCATAAACCATTACCACGCCAAAGATAACCAACCCCAGGGCAGTGGCGGCAAGAAAAAAATCGGGTCTATGAAGGTGAGAAGTTGATTTTTGCCTTTTTGGTTTCATCAAATAATTTTAAATATTTTTGATTGTTTAATTACATTTTCTTTAAAAACTTGGCCTTTTTCTTCAAAATTCTTCCAGAGACTATAACTAGGCGAAGCCGTCGAAAGAAGACAAATGGATTCTTTAGAGCTAAATTTATAGGCAAATTTTACCGCTTCCTCCATGCTTGAGGTTTGCAAAACGTTGAGTGGTGACGAAGAATACTTTTGAAGGGCGGCCAAAATTCTCTGACCACTGTCAGGGAAAATTACAATGTTTTGAATTTTAGATTTAACAATCAACTGCGCCAGCTCGTCAAAATCGTAACCTCGATCAGTACCCCCCAAGAAAATTGTGCTAATATTATTTAATGATTTTACCGCTGCCATGGCCGATTGAGGAGTAGTGGAAATCGCGTCATCATAAAAAGTAATTCCGTGATAAGCTCCGATATTCTCCAAGCGATGCGGTAAGGCTTTGAAAGTGCTTATTGCCTTAGCGGCAACCTCAGAAGAAATCCCTAAAATCTGAGCTACCGTTACAGCGCCCCGAACATTTTCCAAGTTATGTTCTCCTATCAAAGTGACGATGTCCTTAGAGAAAGGTAAAACTGAAACATAAGGTGTCGCCTTCGCTGAAGTCTCTGAGGCTAAATGGACAAGTTCAGGAAAACTGGGGTTATAAACGTAGTAGTCTTCCGGCTTGGCAAAAGCCACAATTTTCTTCTTGGCCTGTAAATACATTTTAAAATCACCATGATAATCCATATGTTCAGGAAAAAGACTTGTAATGACAGAAATATGAGGCGAAAAGTTAGCATCTTCCAACTGAAAGCTCGAAAGCTCCACCACAAAAATTTCGGCCTCTGGTTCGTCAATCAACGCTTGGAGCATCGGACGGCCAATGTTTCCGCAAAGCGAAACTTTTAGATGGCTCTGCTCACAAATATGAGCGATCAGGGCACTCGTCGTGCTTTTACCCTTGGAACCAGTCACCCCAACAACCTTACCCTTAACATTGGCAAAGAAAATATTTGCCGCCGTCGTGTAAGGAATTTTGATTAACTCTTTTTTTACACCGGGAGAACGCACAGCAAGATCAGAACTTGCCTGTCCGTCCAGATAACCGGGTCCGTCTTTTTGATCGACCACTGCAACCGTTGCACTGGGCACGAATTTTTCCAAAAACTCATAAGTCGCCTTACCTTCGACCCCGTAACCAACAATTAAGATCTTTTTGTTTTCCAGCTCTTCAATTTTCATTCTAAATTTTTAAACACTCCCAAAAATTCTTCCGGTACCAAATGCTCGCTCGAAACTGACATTAAGTCTGACTTTATTTTTTCAACCTTTGTAAGATTTGGCAAAACTTCCGCTAAAAACATTTTCATCGCTGGCTCGTCATGATAGTCGCCTTTTTGATTGGCCAAATAAAAAGCCAGCTGAGTCTCTTCGGGTGTTCCAACACAATCAAACGGTTTCACTTCTCCGAGACCTAAAAGGTCTTTGTAAATTCCGATCAATGAATCTTGCGCAAAAAGATCTTTCTGGAAAATACTAATCACCTCTTCTTTCGGCAAGAACGCAGCTAACAAACAAAAAATAAAAGCGCATTTCGGGCACTCCCCACACCATCTCTGAATCATTTCAGATTGATTCCTTATTTTAAAATTACGATTGCAACTGGAAAAGAGAGGAAAATATTTTTGGTAACGACTGAAAATTTCGGCTATTTTTATCTCGTGCAGCGGCCGTAAGAGAGAAAAAGGCGTTACGTCAGGCGAAATAAAAGTCTGGATATACTCTTGAATCAAGTTTTCAAACTCAAAAGATTTACTCACCTGGTGATTAATTTCCTGTCCTAGATAAGTGGTGTTGCCGTAATTGGAGCTTCGTTCATTGGAAAAAACGAGGTAGCGGTAATCATAAAGAGCCGCGGCTAAAACTCCCACAAAATGATAAATCGTCGAGATCGGAACGTGACCATTATAAACATCTTCTTTTTTATTTAGCTCAAATAATTGGGGATCAATTTTTCGGTCGATATTTATCGAAAGAACATCCAGTAGAGTAATCGTTTCTTCCTGAATGGGATGCCGCCCAAGGGTAAAAGCGCTAAACTCCTTCTGATTGCTTTTAAGTAGCTCAGCGGTTACAATCGAATCCTTTCCCCCACCGATCGCTACCAAGCTTCTATTTTTAAAATTAATAGAAGTCGGTGAGGCGGCTGGTTTATCGGAAAAAGGAAACGAGACGAGGTCACGAAAATCAATTTGATTTTTATAGTAAAACTCCCCCATTCCTTTGATATAAACGGTATTCCAAAAATCAGCCTGCTCTTTAGATAAAGTAATCGTCTTTAATTTTAACTCCCTCGGGCAATAAGTTTTCCAATAACTTATCCCAAGAGTGAGATGAAGACTGTCTAAAATATTTTCGAGTAAATTCTGGGGAAGAGTTTCCAGACGAGACTGCGAGTTCGGCAAACAAATCGCTTCTGTAAAAAGTATCGGCACAGCATCGGCGAAACTCAAGGTGTAGTGGAAACGAAACTCACCTTTGATCTTGTCCACATCGTAACCGCTAAATTCAAATGAGGTGGTCGAAGACATCATAAATCACCTTTCCAACAAGGCGACAAAAAGACCTAAAAAGGCAGCTACCGCCCCCGCTAACCAAAAACGCATCGTCACTTTCGTCTCATCCCAGCCTAGCGCTTCAAAATGATGGTGTATCGGGGCCACAAGAAAAATTTTCTTTCCGCCGCGAGTCGCCTTTGACCACCACTGCAGGAGAGAAGAACCCACCTCCACCACAAAAACCAAACCGACCAAAGGCAAAACAAAAACTTGATTAATCATTAAGGCAATCACTGCCAGCATCGCTCCCAGCGACAAAGCTCCGGTATCTCCGAGCCAAACACGCGCCGGAAAGATGTTGAAATATAAAAAGGCTAAAAGGGAACCGATCATTGTGGCGATAAAAAGGCTCACATCTTGCATTCCCACAAATTCAGCTAAAACCCAAAAGGCGCTCAAGGCAATCACCATCAATCCGGTTGCCAAACCGTCTAGGCCATCAGTAATATTAACCGCGTTAGTCATTGCCACGATTACGAAAGCGACAAAAGGAATATATAAAAGGCCTAAGGAAAAAGTTCCGAGAAGGGGAATATATAGCGACTGTTGGCCCATTTTATCATAAATCAGCCAACCAATAATAAAGGCAAAGATCCATTGGAAAGCAAATTTATACCTGATTTTCAAGCCCCAAACACCGTTTTGCTGCCAACCGAAAAACTTTCTCACGTCATCGTAAAAGCCCAACAGCCCGAAAGAAATTAAAGTAAAATAAAGGACGTTTGCTGTCCAGTTTATGTGAAACTTGGTAAAAGTGTAAAAAATTGCCGAAAGGAGTATCGTTACTCCGATGATCAGGATTCCCCCAGCGTTGGGTGTGCCCACTTTCCAAGCGTGAAGTTTGTTTACAATAGAAGTAACTTGGCCAAAAATATCCTTGTTGTGTTCCTTTTGACGTTGGAATTTTAATTTATAAAGTAAGTCAATAAATGGCACAGCGGCAAGTAAAGTTACCAAGAAAGAAATAATCAAAATGCCAAGTAATTTTGCCATGATCTAATTTTACCACCAACAAGGAAAAAAGTAAAAATACTTTCGCCCAAGCTTATAATTATTCAAAGACAACTTTTAACCACAATTACTCAAAACTGTATCTCAATTAGATAATTCGACCTATAGTCTTGACAACTACTTGTTTTTGTGGTAAAATCTCCGCTATATTAACTGCTTAACAAGCAGAAAGAAAAGGAGAAGGATTATGTTTAGACCGGGGTTTGGCATGTTTCTATTGCCCGTACTTCTCATCATTGCTCTCCTATCAGTAGGCGTGATGAACGCTTTCGCAGGCGGGCCGGACGTGCAACCGAACGGAGGACAAGCAACTTCTTGTACCGTCAAAGACCTAGACGGCGGACTGGAACGTGTTGTTTATTTCGGTTGCAGCGACTTAGCACTGGCCGACGCTTACGCCACCTTTCTTCGGCAACATCCAACGTACTATGAAAGATACGCGAAGATGCTTGAAGCCAACGGGAAAACCTCCGGAATGATCATCAACTTCGGGTATTCTTAACCTGTTGGCACAAGACGTAGTGAAAATTGCAAGTAACAGCAAGGATTTTCGAACATTTCGGGATGGGAAAATCTGTAGCAAAATTCCCCTACAACAGAGTCTAACTTGTCAAC
>JAMCZT010000034.1 GCA_023485445.1 Patescibacteria group bacterium | reverse complement strand
TTTCGATAAACTAACTGCATGAACATATTCACTTTTTGGTAAGATCTTGTAGGCTCGCATATACGAGCCACTATACATTCCCCTCATTAACCACTCAAGTGTTACGGGATCTATCAGGTCCTGGACATCGAATTTCTTACGCATCCTATAATAGTTGACATTCAAGCGACTACCTAGTATAATCCCTAACAACAAACTTATCAACTAAAAATAAGAAGGAGAAAGATCATGCAGATTAACAACTTTGTTGCTTTTGTGACCAAAGAAAAACGTTATTGTTCACTTTGCACTGTAAAGAAGGGGAAGATTATCCCGAAGGAAAAAGGAATAGTGTCTGTGGAAGTGAACAACCCAGAGTTTGATTTCCGAGCGGTTACAGGTGCCTGGTATGACTTTGGGGAGGGTTTGCTGAAAATTACAACCCTCAGGGAAGCAGAAAGCCCTTACGTTTTCGACACACTGAAAAAGTTGGGGTATGAAGTCATCGTACTTGATGACAACTCTAAGCCGTGTAAGCATCTAGATATCCTTCAGCCCTCTGATCGAATGCAACTCCGTGAGCAGGGCTTTGGCACTGTATTCGTTGCTAACGGAAGAATCCGAGAGGCCATCGTCAAGGGAATCCAAGTCGATGGAATGTCCTCAGATGAAATAATCGCAAAGCTCAAAGCAGCTGGAATTCCAGCCGATTTCCACACGTACACGGAAAACGGGCCTATCCTGGCCACAGTCTGGTCGGTCAAGGAAGCTCAACAACTCACCGAAGCTTTCAAAGACATCAAACGCAGTATCGAACAACGCAAGCAAATTGCCCAGAATTACTCGTACAATTTAGTGAAAAGAACACTAACTAAGTTCTTTGACGACGGCGGACTTGAAGGAATCCAACACACCGATATCATAGAATACTTTGAGCGCGCCGGTATCCGTTACGAATACGGGGACGTCTATCCTAAAAAGGAAGCGGAAGCGAGGGGAATCGCTAAGCTGGAACGCACCCTAAGTGAACTCCACAAGCGTCAAGTCTGTATCGTCGAGGTCGAGCGGTCTAATCACGAAGATGGCAAAACTGTTGCTTTCCTTGGAACTCTAGTCGTCTACTTCGATCAGTCTAGCCTCAAGAATGTCAATGCAAGATGTGTTGAAGATTTGGAGAGAGAACGCTTCTGGGTCAGGTTGATCAATCGGCCGTCAAAACGAGGTCTGGAGTACGGAAAAGCAACGTTACTTGCCCCATTTGAGAGCCTCGAACAAGCGGCAGAAATTCTCGAAGGAGTTTCCCTATCAACTGGAGAGCAAGGTCTCTACGAGAAATTGATCGAAGAAATCGATAAATTCCTTCTCTGGAAACAAGGCATCAATTCTTTGTTCATTTTCCAGGAGGAACCGAGCCAGCCAGTTCTCGAAGAGCTGGTGAGACACTACATGGACGTAAGAAATTGCAGACTTTACCTGTGGCGGAACGTAGCACCTTCGACCACCAGCACCGGCAAAGCATGCTTACTCTTCGAACTACTGGTAGCGTAAACTCATAACGTCAAGCCCAAGGAATTAAAAACCCCTTGGGCTTTTTCTTTTTTTATAAAACCCCGAGTAGCATTTTGACCAATGTAGTAGTCGAGATCCTTTAAATCCTATAGAAATTGACTTCCTGCATTTTTATGATATAATTCTCCGAAACAATGCCTGTTCTTTAAAAATTAAACTTTAGCAGGAAGAAAGAAAGGAGAAAATCGTGAGAATTATCATCCTGGCGATCGTTACCGTTGGACTACTATGGGGATCCTCGCTGTTGTTAATATTTTTTCCCACGCAAGACATAAGTACTCTGAAGGCGAAAGTATCCTCAAACGTCCCCACACCGGTCATCGTGTCGGGAAAACCAGTCGTGCCTTATCCCCGTCTGGAAACCGAAGTTATCGAGTTACCGCCGATTGGAGAAAAGGCTCTGCTTCTAACAGACGCTAAGCCAAAGCAAATGGAAGCAAGGCCACTCACCACGCCAACAATTCAATCACCAAAGGCTTTCGTTCAACCCACGTTTTACCTAAAGTCAGCGGACGGGAAGGAGGACAAAACCTTCACTTCTCTCGAGAAAATCGAGGGACAGTACCGCCCATGGTACTACGACGAGGCACACGGTGGGGAGATAAAGGTCGTGTTAGACAAACCTGCCCGAGACTTCCTAATCGTCTCCGACGACGATCGAAGATCATTCGAGTTTCTAACTCCCTGGTCAGCTCGTCCGGACGGTAAGACGGATATCAACGAGGTAAGCGGCAATATCTATTACTTCAACCGCGACCGATCTATCTGGGCCTACCCAAAGAAGGACGCTCGCTTAGAAGTCCTAAATGGAAGACGGGAGGACAAGGAAAAAGTCGGTCAGCTAATCTATGGACCATGGATGCTCGGCCAATATTCTACAAATGGAAAACAGCTCCTACTCGCCAAGGATTTCCTGCTCGAGACGAAGCAAAACTTCGCTTCGATCCGGGAGTTCGAACAGTTCATCGGCGAGCAGAACACCGTCGGCCTCCTAATGGGAGAGGCGGACGCCAAACGGTTCGCCTACTACAACGGTCAGCCATTAGCGAAAGTGGAGGACTACTACGGCTGGTCGTTGCCAAACAAGGACGGGCAACTCAAGGGTAAATCTATGTATACACACTTGGGATTGGCATACGACTACAACGTCGGCTATGACACCCCGATTCAATACGGCGGGGTGACCTTTGTCAACGTTAAGCGCGACCCCAAGCTCTTCCTGCACGGAACGCTGTTGAAAGACGGCAAGTCGAGCGAGTGGAAGTAACAGTAAAGGCTTTAGGAAAGTTATGTTAGCGCAAGCTGATGCAACTCAACTCAGGCCTATCAAGCCCAAGGAATTAAAAACCCTTGGGCTTTTTTCATTCTCCAGCCAAACCGCAATTAAATCCTTTTCCTGAACAGTTAACTTTGTGTGATGTTTTTCCATAACCTTGTATTTTAACAATACAGAGGAAAGCAATGACTACCTTAAGCTCTTTGGCGATAATGGCAACTGACTTTTGCTCTCTCGTTTCCAGAATGCGGGCGCGAGTAAATCGAACCACAGAAAGCCAGTTTCAGAGCTTTGTTTATTGCATCCTGGTCGGCCACTTTATCCATGCGATCATAACTTAGCAGGATCGAAGCAGTGGTTGGCTTATGGCCATTGGAAGTCCTTTCGAGATCATTGGTTTTGTCAGTTTCATCGTTGTCTGCTTGTACCATAGAAGCAACAAACTTGCTCTTCTCGCGCTACTTACTTCGTTGGTCGCTTACGGCCTCGGAATCCTCTTAGCCACCAGTAATCTCGAAGTGACCCGAGGAATTGTCCAAACCAAACTGATTTCGTATCTAATCTTTTTGGCGATTTTCACCCTCAGTAAAAAGAAATACGTCAAGTGAGAATTGAAGTTGAAGGAGAAAGAGAGCAACTCCTTCCATCGCCTTTTTCGTCGGTGGCCTGATTAGCCTGCTGACGTATCTTTTCAAATCAAAAGGCAAGCTTCGTAACCCGTCCAATAATCAATTCTTTGGGCGGGTCTTTTTTTAGTAAACTAATGGGGAGTCGAAGAAATTTCCTTGTGGGATCGATAGAAAAAATAGCCAACGACAGCAAAGGTGACGAGTGGAGAAAGCCAACTAGGAATTTTAAAACCAAAGCTGTCTAAGATCATGATTACCCCTAAAAATAAAATAGAATACATCGCTCCGTTTTTTAAGTAAACGTACTTTTTTATATTTCTAATATTCCCAACAGTTAACTGACGGACAACAAAAGCGCCAAAGCCGTTTCCAAGCAATATCAAAGGCACGGCGAGAGTAAAGGCAAAGGCTCCCAAAACCCCGTCGATCGAAAAGGTCGCGTCAATTACTTCCAAGTAAAGGATCTTGCTCACATCCGTCAACCTTTTTTTCATCAACGCTTCTTCTTCCAGTTCCGCATTCTTTTTAAAACCGTGGGTAATGAAAAAAACCGTCGAACCAATCACCGCTCCGAAAGCCATGAGAGAGTTTTTTTCTAACGCAAACCAGACGATGATGGAAAGCAAAGCCGAAACAACAGCGTAAAACCAAACGCCTCGCTCATGGAAAAAGTGCTCTCCCCGCAAACCATAAGCTTTTGGTTCAAGGAATAACCAGTCAAAAAAGAGAAAAATGAGGAAAGTTCCCCCGCCAACTAAAAGAATTGGTGCAGTAGCTTCAATTGCGTCTGCCACTTTCGGGTCACTGCTAAATGTAGCGGTCAAAGCACCTATTGGCCCAAGTGCTGGGGCCGTCGCCCAAATAATCGCCCAAGGTAGTAAACCTCTCATGATGAAAACCGCAAAGAGCAAACCCCAGAAAAGAAACCACTTCTTGGCTTTTTGAGACATTGTGGAGAGGACTTCGGCGTTGATAATCGCGTTGTCGATGCTGCTGATAGTCTCGAATAAACCTAATCCGGCAACGATTATAATAATAGAAAACAGATCCATAGGTAATTATAATATAGCACCTCTTGGAGGCAATTAGCAACGACACTGGCGTTGACAACAAGGAGTTTAGTCTGCTATTATTCAAAGCGCTTAATTTAAGCAAAAATATCAAAAAGGGAAGAGAGGAAGCGATGAGAAAAATTAGTCCTTCAGAGATAGACTGCAATTCCACAATTGTGGAATTAGCTGCCAAAATAGAAGGGAATATCTCGGGGCTAATTACCCCGTGTAACTTTATCATCGGCGACAGATTTGTTCGGTTAACTATTCCTCACGCAAGAGGCAGAATTCGAAAAGAACGCAGAGTTTTCATTTTGGATCATCGGCCAAAATCCCTGGAAACGGCAAAAACGATCAATTTTGGGGCTCCTACAAATGAGCAACGCCAAGCGGAGAGAAGGTTTAGAGAAGCTTTTTATCAGCCGGCACGGGTCTTGGTTGAAGAAAGATTAGGCGATTATCACATTAGCCTTCATCCAAGAGAGAATCTCCTTCCGGTAGCTTTGCTTGTCATCCAGAACTTCTCTCAGAGAAAGATGAAAATTCCTAGAAATAATGACTACTGGAGTTATCTTTGCGGAGGCCGCGGAGAATCGATTCTGATCTCTATAAGGCCTCTTTCGTTAACTGAAAAGGTGTCATCTGTAGCCTAAAGAAAAACAAACCTGTATCATATTTAATGGTACAGGTTTTTTCATGCCTAGATATGAGAAAACTGCCAAAGCTAATGGTGGGCACGACAGGATTCGAACCTGTGACCTCTGCGATGTGAACGCAGCGCTCTAACCAACTGAGCTACGTACCCAAAATAATCACAAATCTAAGATTTGTAAGACAGTGTCATTTTATCAAATTCCCCCTTGCATCGCAAATAATCTTTAGGTATAATGTCATAGTTATGAATATCCTCAAAAGCGTCGGGTCTTTTTTTATTGACATAATCGAAACGATCGTTATTGCTTTAGCTATTTTCGTTGTTGTTTACCTCTTCTTACTACAACCTCATCAGGTTCGTGGTCACAGCATGGATTCAAGCTTTTCTGACGGAGAATACATTTTGACGGATAAAATTAGCTACCGTTTCGGCAAACCGGAAAGAGGCGATGTAGTGGTATTTAAGGCGCCGAAAAACCAAGATTACGATTATATCAAGAGGATTATCGGATTACCCGAAGAAAGAGTTAAAGTCAGCAAAGGCTCCGTTTATATTTACAATGATAAAAATCCTTCAGGAGTCAAGTTGGAAGAGCCGTATTTGGATAAAGGAACTATCACCGTCGAAGGAGCTTGGGCCAAAGAGGACAAAGAAATCACGGTTAAGCCAGACCAGTATTTTGTCTTAGGAGATAATCGCAGTCATAGTTCTGATTCTCGGGAATGGGGATTAGTACCAAAAGAAAATATTATCGGACGAGCCTGGCTCAGGTATTGGCCGATCAATGAAATGGCCTTCATTCCTCAAGTTGATTTCCGCTTTTAACCCGAGTTTTCTCAAAAAAGGAAAATAAAATATCAGCTCATTAATTTGTCGTAAACTTTGTGAAGTTGTTCTTCGTCTTTAAGGATCAACAACAATCGAGAAGATTTTGATGACTTAGATAAGGAAACTTTACAATTGTAAATGGAGGATAAATCCTTCTCGATCTTTTCTACTTCTGGGGTATGGACGTATTCTCTCGCTTGTCGTGGCTGAATCCCAGCGCTAGCTTTCATTCTTCTGACTAACTCTTCCGCCGCCCTTACTCCCAAATTCTCTTTAAGAATTTGCTTATAAGCCTGTATCATTAAAGCGACTGATTCTAGCCCGAGCAAAGCTTTGGCGTGCCCTTCGGCGATAGCGTTAGAAAGCAAACCATCTTTAAGGGCGTCAGGAAGATCCAAAAGCCGCAAAGTATTAGAAATATAAGGTCCACTTTTTCCTACGCGCTGGGCAACCTCAACAGTAGTCAAACCAAATTCTTCTAAAAGACGCTGGTAAGCCTGGGCGCGCTCCAAAGGATTAAGATCAACTCTTTGGACATTTTCCACTATCGCCATTTCCAGCATTCCTTGAGGGGAAGTTTCTTTGATTAAACAGGAAACTTTAGTTAATCCGGCTAGTTTAGAGGCTCGCCAACGACGCTCCCCAGCAATGATCTGATAACCGGCAGGAGTCTTTGCCACCACTAGTGGCTCTAGGATACCGTGTTCTCTGATAGATTCTGCTAACTCGACTAACGTGTCTGGTTGAATATTTCCTCGAGGTTGAAGAGGGTTAGGTTGGAGGGAATCAACTTCTAACTCCACAATGTTTTCCGGTTGCGCCATAAGACTTCCTTTCCAGGCAGCTCCTTTAACCATTCCTTCTAAGTATCAAAAAGGTAAAGGAAAAGTTATTAACTTTGTACTTTGATGATATTTCGACCGTTTTTGGTCTTATATTGTACCTTCCCAGGTGTTTCGGCATATAAAGTGTGGTCTCTACCCATGCCAACATTTTCCCCAGGATGGAACTTTGTCCCTCTTTGGCGAACTATGATTGCTCCGGCGAGAACACTTTGGTTAGAAAAAATTTTAACTCCTAAGCGTTTGCCGGCAACGTTACTGCCTTGTCTTGCTTTGCTACCAGTGGCTTTTTTGTGAGCCATTTATATCACCTCTTTAAAAAATCAACTTACTTAGCGCTAATCTTTTCAATTCTTACCACTGAAATCGGTTGACGATGACCAATCGTTCGATGGTATTGAGTCTTCGCTTTATATTTAGAAACTTTGATTTTTTTATCTTTGGTCTGGTTTATTACCACACCTTTAACTTTTGCCTCTAGCGTCGGTGCACCTAATTTGACTTTGCCTTCTTCAGCTAACATCAAAACTTGATCAAATTCTACAGGCTTGCCTTCTTCAACGTCAACTTTTTCGATTGTCAGGGTTTCCCCTTCGGAGACACGGTATTGCTTGCCCCCGGTTTTAATTACAGCGTACTTCATGATACTATAATACACTGTTTTGAGTTGATCTGTCAACAATAATCTTAGGGGACGATATCAGAGGTTAAAAAAAGGTTTTTCATATGAAAAGGCATCCTCAAATAAAATATCAAGGATGCCTTCATGTCCCAACCACCCAAGACTCCCTTTCCTTCACTTCAACCTTCCACCTTGACCAAACCTGAAAGCTTGGAAGGCAGTTCGGGCGGGATCTTTACTCCAAGTGATCGGAGTTCCTTCATCTCGCTTTCGTAAGCGGAAACCAGCCAGTAGACAATTCTTTTAGCTTCTTTAATTTCCCCTAAAAGTAAAGTCCCGGTCGCTTCTTTCGGCCTCGTCTCTTGTTTCTCCTCCAATTCATGAAGATGTTCTATTGCTTTGGCATACCGATTGAAATAGCTGACTACCACGCGGTATGGATCGGTTTCCACCTCCTCGGATCGCCTTGAGATAGACGCGACTTCGGCAGCTTCGCTTTCTACCGCAAAAGTCACCTTATCCCAAACAGATACTGCTACAAAAGTAAAAAATAGCAGAAGTGGAAACAAAATACAAGAAGCACCAACGACCGCTAAAATATTAAACAACGTAACCATTACCTCACCTCTCGATCCGATAATGCTCGCTTTTCATTATCACCGGCGCCTCTTTTGTCGGAACTAAAAACCTGGCAGGAGTTGGCTTGGCTCCAACCCCTATTAACCCCATAACCTCTCTGTCAGTAAAGAATGGGGTCAACAAAAATAACAGCAAAAGGCCAACGATAAGCATGGTTAGAATTAATTTCATTTTTCTCCCTCCTAGATTTTTTGGGATATTATCCTACCACTCTCTCCCTTGGTTGTCAAATTGATTTGATTAAAACTCCTTCTGATTCGTTTTTTCGGTTGGCGGCAATGCTTTGGACTAAACCTAAAGAAATCATTGTTGAAATCAATGAGCTTCCTCCATAAGAAACCAAGGGCAAAGGTATTCCGGTGACCGGAAGAACTCCCATATTCATTCCGATATTTACCAAAACTTGGAAAATAACCATCGTTCCCACTCCTATTGCCACTAAAGCACCAAACCCATCGGCGGATTTATCTGCAACTTTCAAAGTCCTAAAAACAAGTATCGCAAAAAGGACAATCAAAAGGGTTGATCCGACAAAGCCAAGTTCTTCCGCCAAAGTGGCAAAAATAAAATCGGTATGGTATTCTGGCAAAAAATTTAAATGGCTTTGAGTTCCCCGCCCAAATCCCCTTCCCGTCACTTCCCCGCTCCCCACTGCAATAAGCGCTTGGATAATGTTATAACCAGAGCCTAGAGGATCAGAGGAGGGGTTAAGAAACATTTCCAGTCTTTGCCGTTGATAATCTTTTAGAAAAAGCCAAGCTACGGGACCAGCTACTGCCCCAACTCCTGCCATTAAGAGCAAAATCAAAGGCTTAATCCCCCCAGCGAGAACAATAGAAAGCCAAATAAAGACGATTACCACCGCACTACCCAAATCAGGCTGCTTAAAAATCAAGGCAGCGGGGATGGCCATGATTATAACTGAAACCAAAAGGTTTTTTAACTTAGCTATCGGATGTGAATTGATATAAGCCGCTAACACCAAGATCAAAGCTGGCTTGACAAATTCTGAAGGCTGAAAACGAAAAGAACCAATATCAATCCACCGAGTAGACCCACGAGTTTCCAATCCCCAAAGGTAAGTCAAGACTAAAAAGCCACAAACCCCTAAAAAAATCCAAAGGGAAAAATTGCTCAAAAAACGGTAGTCAAAACGAGAAACCAATAAATAACAAAAAAAACCAACGATAATAAAAAGGGATTGGCGGTAGAAGTATTCATGTTCCTTTGCCCCCGCCGGCCCGCCAAAAGAAGTCGACCAGATCATTAATAAACTCACGCCCAAAAGCAAGATCATCGCGGCAAAATGAATCCAGTCAAAGTTTTTTAAAAAAGAGGAATTCATAGCTTATATTTTCGCAGAAAATTACGGCCAAGTAAACCAAAAGAAAGCCCGCTACTTAAAGTCCAGGTGCCAAAGCGCCTAGCTAAAAGTAGCGGGCCAAACACTAACCTCCATCCCTCTCCCTAAAGCCTTTTTTGTTCAAATTTCTTCCCGTCATACCAGGTCAGGGTCGGAACTCCGTTCACTACCGCCTTTAAGTTTACGTTCCGTCCCCAAATTAGATATATCATCTCCATGGTTCTCATCGCATAGGTCATATCCAGTTCAACGCCGTCGTCCTCAAAGCGATGTTCCAAATAAAGCCAGGAGGCGCCCCGGAAATCTGCATCCACGATTTCGATCGAAGGGACCCGACGGGCAACCATCTCGATCATAACTTTTCTTATCTTTTCCCAATCTTTCTCCATCACCAGTAGCTCGTCGCCTTCTCTTTTGTAAATGTAGAGATCTAATTCCTCCACAAGCTTCTTCGTTAGAAAGTTTCTGATGAATGAAGCGTCATCTTCTACGCTTCGAACATCAAAAATCTTTGCCCGACCTTGGTTACCCGATCGACCAAACTTCTTTCTTTCCTCTTCCGTCGGCTCATTCCAACGATTTTCGATGTCTTCCAGCATCTTCATCCCCACAAAGTAAGGGTTGAGGTCCATCTTGGAAGGAGAAAGAACGCCGGAATGTAATTTGGCAAATTCGACCGCCTCTTCGTCCGTTAACGAGAGTTCTCGCAGAATCCGAGCGTGCCAGAAGCTAGCCCACCCCTCGTTAACGATTTTCGTTCTCATCTGAGGAACAAAGTAAAGGGCTTCCGCGCGAACAACGTCGATGATATCCCTTTGCCAATCCTCTAAGTTCGGCGCGTTTTCAGCAAAGAAAAGCAGTAAGTCGGATTCTGGTTCTGGGGGGATTTTCTTAGTTACCTTTTTTTGCTCCTCTGGCCCTTCTTTGACTCCAAGATTAAATAGATCATCGTATGGAGTCTCTGGAGCTTTCTTGTCCTTCTTGTCGTCCTCAATCTTTCTTTTGATAAAGTCATTCCCATGTACATGCCACTGGATAGAAAGGACGGCATCAAGGAACTTTTCGACTTCCAGCTTTCCATGCATGAACTCGTACTGTCGAATGCGGTCTGCGCTAACGCTTGCTGTTTCGACCATCTGTCGATTGGTACTGCCAAAATACGCGTTGTTTTTGAAGAAATCGCAATGAGCAATCACGTGGGCGATAACCAACTTGTTCTGCAGCAGCGAATTGCTTTCCATAAGGAAGGCGTAGCAGGGATCAGTGTTTATCACAAGTTCATAGATCTTGCTCAGCCCGTAATCATATCTTGTCTTTAGCTGATGGTAAGCTTTACCATTCGTCCAGTGGGAAAACCGTCCTGGAATACCATAGGCCCCGATCTCGTACATCTGAGTGGCTGGAACAATCTCAAAATGGATCGGAAAAGGATCTAACCCGAACCCTTTTGCAATGTCCCAGATTTCTTCAATGGCCTCTTGGGTAGCCATCAACTGTCTATCCATTTATCGCACCTTCTTTCCTAAAGAAATACCGTCTCAAGGCGGGATAGACATCTTCACCCCTGCCGATCGCCACGGGAACAAAAGTCCCTTCCTCAATTTCTCTCCGAAAGTGATCTTGATAAACACTTCCTAACTTACTACTACCAGAGATAAAGGCACTCGCGGTAGAGTCAGTCAATCGGCTTTCTTGAATCTCGCCATAGCCAAAGAGATTAGAAAACGCCAGCAGTTCTTGAACGTACCCCAGAGCCCTAGAGTTATCCTCACCCCAGTTGTCACCATCTGAAAAGTGGAATGGGTAGATATTCCAGCAGGCCGGGGGAAATCGATCATGAACAATCTCCAGCGCCAGCTTGTAAGCCGAGGACACCTTTGTACCGCCGCTTTCTCCTAAGTTGAAGAAGGCGTTCTCGTCGACTTCTTTTGCCTCGGTGTGGTGAGTAATGAAGACGATTTGAACTTGGTTATACTTCGTGCGAAGGAACTTCACCATCCAGTAGTAAAAGCTGCGGCTGATGTATTTTTCGAATTCTCCCATGCTGCCAGAAATATCCCGCATCGCGATCACCACCGCGTTAGACTCTGGCCTAACCTCTTCGCTCCACGTCCTAAAACGCAGATCCTCCTGCTTAATCACTGAAAGAGCTCCCCGTCCTTGCAGTGCAGTACGTTTGAACCCTTGCAGAAGCGTCCTTCTTTTGTCCAGGTTAGACATAATCCCTTTTTTGCTGATGTCTTTATACCTAACAACCTCAGACACAATTTCTTGAGCCTGTTTGGGTTTGAGCCCCGGCAAGGATAGGTCCGCGAAAACCATTTCAGCGATCTCGTCGATCGTCAATTCCGCTTCATAGTAGTCTATTCCCGGAGTATCTCCAGCCTCCTTACCATTACCGCCCGGAGCTGGAACGTTTCCGATCTTATCACCAACGTTTGAATCGCCCTGGCCTTGTCCAACACCCCGTCCTTGGTTATTGCCGAAGCGAAAGTAAGGCAAGTTCAAAGATCTTATGGGGACTTTGACAATTTTCTTACCATCGGAAGTGATGATTGATTCCTGGCTAACGATACCCGGCAAGTTATCCCTAATCGCCTCTTTCACTTTTTCCTTGTGGCGAGCTTGGTCAGCCGGCCCTTTCCGATGGAGAGAATAGTCATCTTTTGAAATCGAAAATTGAGCAGCCATTTGACTCCCTCCAAAGAATCAATGGGAGGATCCAGCAGAAATGGTAGTGCTAAATTACCGAATCCTCCCTATCTAAACACGTCGACCACTCTCACGCCACCTTCAACGCCTAAGCTTAACGATTGAGGAGCGTTCCGACGTACTTCAACAACTCGTTGGCGCAAACCGGACAGTATCCATGTTCTTTTACCAGCCGGTCTACCACCTCATTGATCCGCTTGAGCTGGTCAGGATCTGGGGTCTTGCTTGATGTTGTGATCTTGACGATGTCCTTAAGGTCGGCGAAAAGCTTCTTTTCGATCGCTTCCTGCAGGCGTTCATGGGACGTGTAGTCGAACCTTTGCCCTCTCCTGGCCAACGATGACAACTTGATTAGGATTTCCTCACGGAAACCTTTTTTCGAGTTCTCGGTGACTCCAATCTGCTCCTCGACTGCGCGCATCAGTTTTTCGTCAGGCTCCACTTCCTCCTCGGTAATCGGATCCTTTACCTTCTGCTTGTTACAGAAAGCTTCGACGTTATCGAGGTAGTTATTCAAAATCGTCTTGGCCGATTCCTCGAAAGCGTAAACAAAAGCCTTCTGAACTTCCTTCTTTGCGTATTCGTCAAATTCTAGCCGTGCCTCTAAAATAAGATTGAGGAGCTTTTCTCGATCCTCTGGTTTGATGTTGGTATGCTGTTCTAGACCGTCTCTGAGGGCACGAAGAGCGTCGAGAGCATTGATACAGTGAGTATCATCTTTGACCAAGGCACTAGAAAGGCGGTTGATAACGTACCGTGGAGAGATTCCACTCATTCCTTCCCGCGGGTCTTCCTCCTGGAGCTCCCGGACATCTTTCTGCTTGAAATCATCAACGTTCTGGCCATCATAAAGCTTGAGCTTCTTCATCAGACTCATGCCAGCTTTCTTCGACTCGCTAAGACGGGAAAGAACAGCGAAGATACTGGCCACCTTCAGCGTGTTTGGGGCAATATGAACCCCCTTAAGGTCACTTTGGCCGACCAGTTTTTCGTAAATCTTTACTTCGTCGGAGACTCGCAGGTTGTAAGGCACTTTGATGACGATAATTCGGTCTTGCAAAGCCTCCGATTTCTTGTTCGCGACGAAAGCGTTGAACTCACTTTCGTTAGTATGGGACATGATTACTTCGTCGGCGTAGATCATCGCAAAGCGGCCTGTTTTGATAGATTGCTCTTGCGAAAGGGTGAGAAGACCATAGAGGAACTTCTCATCACTTTTCAGCATCTCGATGAATTCCATGATCCCCCGGTTGGCGATGTTTAGTTCGCCATCAAACCGGTAGGCCCGCGGGTCTGACTCAACGCCGTACTGCCCGATCGTCGATAAGTCAATCGACCCCGTCAGTTCGGAAATATCCTGCGACTTTGGGTCGCTGGGTGAAAACGTCCCGACACCCACTCGGTTTTTCTCCGTAAAGGCGATTCGCTGGACAAGCACGTCTTCAACCTTGCCGTTATAATCATCTTTAACCATTTGGCGGCAAGCTGGGCACAGATCGCCTTCGATGTAAAGGCCGTACTCTTTCTCGATGTCTGAACGCATTAGGTCGGGAACGAGGTGCAGTGGTTCCTCATGCATGGGACAACCTTTAATAGCATAAAGGGCACCTCCTTCTGTTCGCGTGTAGTTCTCCAATCCGCGCTTCATCATAGCCACGATCGTGGATTTTCCTCCACCAACAGGGCCCATGAGCAAAAGGATTCGCTTTCGGACTTCCAATCTTTTTGCCGAAGAGTGGAAATAATCCACCAACTGCTGCAATGATTTATCAAGCCCGAAGAGCTCAGAAGTGAAAAAGTTGTATATCACTTCTTCATTTTTGCCCCTGCTTGTTCCCCCCGCCATAATCATGTCATAAACTCTGGCGTGGGAAAGCCCAGACCATTTTGGATTTGTTACCAGTAAGTTAAAGTAGTCGACAAAAGTCCCTTCCCAACTAAGGCTGTCTTCTTCCGCCCGATGCTGCTCAAGCATTCTCGTGAGATCCACAACTTCTCCTTTTTAATGGTGATGAGTAACTTTTCCAACACGCGTTTATCTCTAATATTTAATTTTCCCGTATTTAGTTTTTAACGTACTTCTGCGAAACTATTTTTAGTAGCCGCAGAAACTATTTAAAATTCCTCATAAATAGTTTCCACCGCTCCTAACCTCTTAAACGAAAAAACCCCTCTCGGGAGGGGTTTAGTAAAGTTTCTTCTTATTTTTTCTACCTTACATTCCTCCCACGCCTAAGTTACTCGCCATAGCGAGTCTCTTGATAATAAATGGATAGTGGGTAAGACATAAAGTATTCATCTTGATTCTGTTTTATCACTTCTAGCTAAAGCTGTCAAGGGGGAAGTTTTTAATGTTGTTTAAAATCGAAAAGTAGGAGTTTCTAAAACCCCCAGTCAAGTTTTATGAAAAATAAGACTCCTCGAAGCGCTAACGCCTCAAGGAGCCCGAATGCAGCCTCTAAGCTTTCAATGTTTCTTTCCACGAGTCTGGACTACAGGAGACGGATGAATGAGACCAGTTACGTTTGTGGGTATTCTCATTCTCTCACCTTCTCTATATAATCAACTTTAGGAGCTGAAAAAATTATAACATTCAGCTAATAAAAAGGAAACTATAAAAGTTTTAAAATTTTTTGTTGAGTCAGTGAAAAAGGTAAGAGTCTCATCCCGACTGAAAAAGTTATCTTTCTTAGGAAGGCAGATGCAAGAAATGAAATAAAACCTTCCTGTTCTCGTTTTTTCTTTAACCAAGCTTCAATTAAATTCTCTTGTGTTTTTTCCCCTAAAATTTCTTTTGCCACTTGCTCTCCTGATAAAAAGGCAGCGTACATTCCCTTGCCTGTAATTCCAGAAGTCATCCCTGCCGCGTCGCCGACTAAAAAGACATCGCCAAATTTGTAACCTCGGTAATCATAGTTAATAGGCGAGACTTGAAATATTGAATTCGACGTAAACAAGCCTAAACGTTGGCTCCATAAATCCAAGTTTTCTCTTAATTTTCTAGCCGGCATTGCTTTCACATTGCTGCCACATCCAATCGAAGTGTAATCCTCGTGAGGAAAAATCCAGCCGTATCCAGTTCCAAAAAGATTGTCGTCCAGGTACAACTCGAAATCCTTTATCTTTTGAGGAACCAAATACTGCATCGCCAGGCCTAAACGTTTGGTCGGTAAGTTCAAGTCTCGCCTGACAACAGAAGCGGAACCATCCGCGCCAACCAAATACCTAAACTTTATTTGTCCTCCATTGTTTAATGTCAAACAATGGTCAGAGCCAGTTTTAACCACAGAAACACCTAATAAAGCTTTTATATTCGAGTAAGATTTCAGTGAATTAAACTGATGCTGAAGAAACTTTTCGCGATTAATCGTGGAAAGTAAACCAGCTTGTGAGGGAAACCAAACTGATTTATTTTGATAGCGAAATAAGATTCGACGAAAATCAAAGTTTAAAAAATCACGAGGAATATACTTTAGATCCTCAAGAGTAACCCCTCCAGCGCAAACCTTTTTCCCGATTGTTTGGCTTTTTTCAATGATTAAAACGCTTAAACCGGAACCGGCGAGATTCCTCGCGCACTCTAAACCTGCAATACTGGCACCAACAATTATCACATCGTAAATTTCATTTTTCATTCTTTTCTGGAAAGTTAAGGCAACTTTTCCACCTTCAACTCTTCAGCCAAACATAACTCTTTTGCCAGTGTTTCTTTCTTGATATAGTCTTCAAACTCTTTCGGCCAGGAAGGGGCGGACACGATTACCCAGTCATCCATCTTCACCCCAGCTTCTTTGCGTTTTTCCTGGATCGCCCGGATTAAGTCCCGCGCTTCGCCTTCGGCTTTCAATTCGGAAGTTATCCGGGTATCCAATCCAACCTCAAGAGTCCCTTTGCCGACTATTACCTCAATGTCCTTTACGTTTAGCTCATCCTTAACCAAGTCAGTCAAACCAGCTTCGAATGTTTCTTCGACGTTCTTAACCGTTACCTTGGCCAAAGGTTGGCGGACTTTGATCTGGACTTCCTTTCGCTTGGCGTGGCCCATCTCAACAATTTCTCTAACCAACCGCATCTGCATGGAAAGCTTTTTATCGACTAGCTTCTCCTCCACCTTTGGGTAATCGGATAAATGAACACTCTGCTCTCCAGTTAAATTCTGGTAGATTTCTTCAACTATAAATGGTGCGTACGGAGCCATCAGCTTAGCTAACGTCACCAAAACTGTCTTCAGAGTAAAATAAAAATCATTTTTAGTGTCTGTATCCGTTGCTGTGGGACCGACCCGGTCACGGCTGCGGCGGATATACCACGTCGACAAGTCGTTTATAAAATCGCCGATCGGCCGCGTCGCCCCAGGTAAATTATAATCATTTGCCGCCCTTTCACTTTTCTCGACTAATTGGTTAAGCTCGGATAATATCCAGCGATCTAAAACCCCGAGTCCATGCCGATTCGCTTGCCCTTTATCCTCACCTTCCAAACCGTCCATATTCGCATAGGTTACAAAGAAAGAATAGACGTTCCAAAGAATAAGAAAAACTTTTCGAACTGTTTCTTCAACTGCTTCCGCAGAAAAACGGACATCCTCCGCTAAGGTGGCTGGTGAAGAAAGCAAGAGAAACCTCATCGCGTCCGCCCCGTATTTGTCAAAAACTTCGTCTGGCTCCGGATAATTGCGCAAACGTTTCGAAAGTTTCTTCCCTTCCTTGTCCAAAATAATCCCGTTAACGATACAATTTTTAAAGGCAGGCTCTGCTTTCCCGACTATTTCAGGTGATAAAATCGAAGATAAAACGTGTAGAGTGTAAAACCATCCCCGTGTTTGATCTAACCCTTCAGCGATAAAGTTGGCCGGAAAATTTTTCTCAAATTCTTCTTTTCCTTCAAACGGATAATGGTCTTGGGCATAAGGCATCGAACCAGACTCAAACCAGCAATCCAACACTTCGGGTATTCGTTTCGACTCCCCTCCGCAACTACATTTCAACCTCAACTCGTCGATATATGGTCGGTGCAAGTCGATCTCTTTTGACTGATAAACTTCGTCTAAGTTAACTGCCTTTTCCTTTAGTTCTTCAATACTGCCAACACATTCATATTTTTTGCACTTTTCACAATACCACAAGGGTAATGGAGTTCCCCAAAACCTATTTCGAGAAATCGACCAGTCACGGGCTTCCTCCAACCATTTGCCGAAACGGCCTTCCTTGATATGCTTTGGCATCCAGTGAATTTTTTTATTGTTTTCGACTAACTGGTCACGAATCTCACTGACCTGCACAAACCAGTTGCTAATCGCGTAATAAAGCAAAGGAGTATCACAGCGCCAACAAAATGGATAAGTATGGCTATAAGTGCCTGATTTGTAAAGAGAATCTGCCTGGTCGAGATATTCGGTAATCATCGGATCAGCATTTTTGGCAAAAATCCCCTTCCAAGGTTCAAGGACAAGCAAACCTCGATCATCTACATGCTGAATAATCGGCATCTTTTCTTTTTGGCCTAGCTTCAAATCATCTTCACCAAAAGCCGGAGCAATGTGGACGATCCCCGTTCCTTCCAGTGTACTGACGAAATCTGCCGCATAAACTTTATAAATCTGGTTTTTAAGGTTTTCTGGATTTAAGATATAGCTTGGTGCACTACCATCTTTGAGACAACCTTCTCGGTCATTCAAGAAAAAATCAAGCAAAGGTTTATATTCTTGACCGATGAGATCTTCCCCTTTCACCGCACCCACCAATTCATAAACGTCCAAGACTTCCAATCGGTCTTTAGCGAGGATTAAAAATTGTTCGTTTACTTTTACCTTAACATATTCCATGTCCTTCCCAATTGCGAGCGCTTCGTTTCCCGGTAAGGTCCAAGGAGTCGTCGTCCAAGCTAAAAGAAAAGTCCCCGGTTCTTTAACTAATTCAAACTTAATAAAAACTGAAGGGTCTTGGGTATTATCTCGGTAGCCTAAATTTGTTTCAAAGTTTGAAAGAGGCGTTCCGCAACGCGGACAATAAGGCATGCTGCGGAACCCCTGATAAATCATTTCCTTGTCCCAAAGCTGCTTAAAAACCCACCAAATTGACTCCATGTAAGGCTGATCCATGGTGGCGTACGAATTTCGCTGATCCACCCAGCGTCCCATTCGGGAGATGGTTTTTTTCCATTCTTCAGTGTAACGAAAAACGATGCTGCGGCAAGTTTCGTTGAATTTTCCGATTCCCATGGCTTCAATGTCTCTTTTGCCGGTACTACCAATTTCTTTTTCCACTTCGTATTCTACTGGCAAACCATGGCAGTCCCAGCCAAGGCGCCGTGGGACATAGTAACCCTGCATAGTTTTTAGCCTGGTAACGGCATCTTTTATCGTCATGGCTAAAATGTGACCGTAGTGAGGCAAACCCGTCGCAAATGGGGGACCATCATAAAAAGTAAATTTTTGCCCTGGCTTTCTTCGCTCAAGCGATTTTTCAAAAATCTTCTCTTTTTGCCAAGAACCGAGAATTTTTTCCTCTAACTGGGGAAAATTAACTTTTGGGTCAACTGGTTTAAACATTTTTACTCCTAAAAACGCAAAAAATCGTCCCTGGCAAGGGACGATTTTTAGAATCGTGGTACCACCCCATTTCGTCCATCAGCTGACGGACCTTAGTTCTTGCTATTACGGGCTACCCCGGGTCGTTCTACTAATCACAAAGGACGTTCTTCGACCAGCTTCGGTTTGATAAAACCGTCAATCGCTTTTACAATTTGATGATAATTTACCACAACGAGAAGTATTTTACAAGAAGAAAAAACCGAGTGCGAACCCGTTGGCACACTCGGCAAAGAAACAAGAATAATAGTTAAATAATACCGTCCAAAGTTTGTTGATGGTACAGACCGGCCCATGGTAAGTGTTACCGATGCCGATAGCAATAAGTGTTGACTGGTCTGGAACACACTCTAAAGAAAACGTTAAAATTTTCATTTTCTCTCCTTCCTAGTTTTGATAAGCTTTGATTTTCCACGGGTCAAGAAAACTTAAGCTTTAACATATAATAAACCGACCAACTAATCTTAGCAACTGTTATATTTTTAAGTTCAAAACATAACAACGTTACTGTAACATTTAACCTTGACTTTTTGGCAAACGGATAGTATAATCCAAAAAAACCTAGGGGTAGATTAAAGGGAGGAGAGAGATGTTTCGTCAATTGAAAGAAACCCGAGTGATAGTTACTCCAGAAGGAGAAGTATTACTCGTAATCGGAGATAAAAAGGTCTCCATAGAATCGCTTGAGACACTCGAGCAAATGGAGCTGACCAAGCTCATCGAAATTGCCGGGAGAGTCAGAGCCATCGGCAGAGAAGCAACCATAGGCTATGACCCTGAAAAAAGGTTGCTGGGTAAGATTGCCTGTAATGCTTCTCGTTTGGCAGTGGCTATCCAATCAATCATTGTCAAAAAGGCAGGTGACAGTAGCGACTATTCAAAGCACGTTATCTGCAACTCTGCCGTTCGAGATGAATCACGGAGCCATTGGATGGAAGGGTCATTAATCAATGTGAAAAGAACCAATCAGGCCGCCTAGCGACTGTAAATATAAATTAAGGGAATAACCTTTACCCCTAGGTTTTTCCCTTTTACTTTATCCTCAAATTTATTAATTACTTACCCTAAAATTACTGTTATCTTCTCAAAAGAGACTCCAGCCGGAATATCCAAAAGCACGTTAAATTTAGTTGTTTTATTTTTATTTGAAGGGAATTTTAGAGGAGTTGCGAAAGCGGGTAAGGGCAGGTTTCCGCTGGTTACAATTACTTTCTTTTTGAAACTTCTCGGGCTCGCTTGCGGGCACGACCGCCTTTACGGCCGATTTCGGCGTAAAACTCTGGTCCATGCTTCTTCTTAACCGCTTCGCCACCTTTTTCACCAATTCGAGAATAAAACTCTGGTCCATATTCTCTCTTGGTTTCTTCGCCGCCTTTGCGGCCGATTTCAGCGTAAAAAGCGGGGCCATATTTCTTCTTTACTGCCTCTCCACCTTTGCGGCCGGCCTCTTCGGTGGTCATTGCACCACCTTTCTTTTGTTTTGCAGGCATACTAACACCTCCTTCAACCTTAGATTTAATATAAAATATTATTTGTATAAAATGTTATAACGATAATATAACATACGTATGGAGTTCTGTCAAGAGGTTAGTCCATAGTTATCTTTCCAAGCTTAAAAGCAGGAGGAAATAAACCATGACGTATCCGATAAATGAATGCTATTTTTATTGTTTGGATTAGTTCTCTTCCCAGAGTAAGTAGAAATAAAAAAAGATTAGGAGCGTTGTAAACAATAAGATATAATATAAAGCCAAGCTGCCCCCTAAAAAAGAACTCTAAAGCAGACTTCGGAAATAATCCCCTAAGGTCGTATGTTGCCCTCACACACACGACCTTAAAGAGATTTATATTAAAGTATTAAGAAATGGGAATCAATTCAACAAGCAGGCAAAAAAAATATTGATGGATAAATAAAATTTAAAGTCTTCAGATTGGTAGGTTCACAATATTACTGTAACTTATAAATACTCCCCTCAGAGCAAAAAACTTGCAAATGATACTAGTAGTTTTAACTAGAAATTGATCTCTTCTTAACTAGCCTTGCCCTATCCTTTCTTACGAGAAAAGTGTCAAAAGAAAACTTAAGTTTCAACGCTAGAAGTTGGAAGGGGAAAAATAAATATTTGGAAAAAGTCTCTCTACTTAAATTTTTCTCTCCTTCCCAAGAGACAGGAATTTCCACCATTCTAAACTGAAGTTTCCTAGCTAAAAAAAGGGTCTCGAACGCTAAAAGTCGATCGGAAGTAACAGCTTTAGAATAAAGTGCCTTCGCAACACCAGCCTCGTATGCTAGAAATGTCCCCTGTGTGTCGGTCAAGTCAGTCAGACGTAGAGCCCTGGCCCAAAGGTGATTTAGTTCATCCATTAAAGAAAAAAGGAAGAAGCGAGAAGTCTTAGAGAAACCCATCCTTCGACTCCCAACTACCACCTCTTCTCCACTCTGAAGGTATCTTAAAAACCTTTCCATTTCGCTAATGGGCGTTGAAAGATCTAGGTCAGTAATAAAAATATATTTTCCTTGGGCTGATTCAATGGCACTTTTCAAACTTTTTTGGCAACTGACACCGAAATTGAAAGAAATAATAATCGGCAAAAAACTCTTGTGAATGGTTCCAAATGATTTTTCCCTGTCAGCCAGTATAATCTCCGCTTCCATTTTTTGCTCATGAAAATACTTCTGCACCTTCTGCAAAGTCTCAAATATTTTTTCGCTGTCCTTTTCAGAAATAATAATCAGGGAAACTTCTGGAAAGTTTTGCACATTAGCTTCAGTATAATTTGTCAACATGGATATAACAAATAGTTATATCAATCATATAACACACTGTTCTAGCCGTTGTCAATCACAAACACTCTACACCCTTACTTGCAAAAGAGGTACTATTATAGTATGATTAAATAAAGTCGAATTAGCATCTTTGCATTTAGAAATGATAAATAGTTCGCCTTGAGGCGAAGGGCATATTTTTAATTTATTATTTGGAGGTTATGGAAAAAATGGTTAATGTCGAAAGCAAACCACTCTTTACTCTATCTGTGGCAGCAGAAATACTGGGAGTCCACCCCAGAACTTTGATGATTTACGAAAATGAAAACTTAGTCGTTCCAGCCAGAACGAAAACTAATCGTCGTCGTTATTCCCAAAGGGATATCAAAAAGCTCCAATTCATCCGCTTTTTAACTAACAAAAAGGGGGTAAATCTAGCTGGAGTTCGGATTATCCTTGATATGATTCATGAAGGCGAAAAAAAGAATCTTGATCTCCAAAAAACTATCCTCCCCGAATTTTTGGAAAAGCAACTCGTCTAAAATCAACACCCTAAGGTCATATTAAAAAACCAAAATTAGCCTATGTTTATTTTAGGTTATTTTTTGTTTAGAAATTGTTCTAATTTTAATCAAAAAGGCCAAGCATTATCCAATGAAGACTTAAAAAAACTTTCCAATAACTAATTTTGATGCTTGCCTGTTGACCTCCTTGGTCTCCATATGATAAAGTTGCTTTCGATAAAAACATTATAGTATTGATGTATATTAAAGTATAAATATGAATGACAATATTGTTTCTAAAAGAAGGTCTGGAATTGTCTCTCAGAGGGTAAACTCTGATAAAAGCACCTCTTTAATTGAAAGATTAGTTGGGACTGATAATATCGTTGATAATGTCTCTCAAGGAATTTATTTTCTTTTTTCGATCCTTGAAGGGTTACTTATCTTGCGATTTATCCTAAAACTATCAGCGGCTAACCCATACAATAATTTCGTGGGTTGGATTTACAGCACGACATACCCGTTAGTCGCGATTTTCGAAGGGGTTTTTCCTTCGCCTAGTGCCGATGGCGCAACGATTGAAATTCCCTCGCTAGTGGCCATGGTAATTTTGATCTTAGTAATTTATGCAATTGTCGGTTTTTTAAAAATAGCAAATAGTAATCTGATCAAATCGTCTTAAAAGGAGGTGGAATTATGTTAACCGCTCTCATTGTCTGGGCAATCGTTGGTTTAATTGCAGGGTGGGTGGCAGGCCAACTCGTTCAAGGTTACGGATTTGGTCTGGTCGGAAACCTGATTATCGGGCTTATTGGCGCCATTGTAGGCGGGCTATTATTTAATTTATTTGGCCAGCCTGGCGTAACTGGACTTAACATTTGGAGTATTGTCGTCTCAATAATCGGCGCGATTGTATTCCTTTGGGTTGCGAACTTAGTTAGCCGGCGCGGAGCTTAACAACTTGTCTTTGCCTAAATTTCTTAGGCAAGACCTCTTACTTTAGGAAGCATTTTCCGCTTTCGCGGAAGCTTCACATAACCTCCCTCGTACCTTCTAGGTACGGGGAAGATCCCCGAACTCCCCGAGTTGCCCTCCTCGGGGAGTTCACTTTTTCAGAAGTATTTTTTTAACTTTTTCCACTGCAGGCCCTGATGAAAGAAAGAAATAGCGGATGTGGTTTTAAAGGTCTGGACTTAAATTCAGGGTGGAACTGGGTTCCGATAAAGAAAGGATGGTCTTTTAGCTCAATTATTTCAACTAAATGGCCGTTTGGCGAAGTTCCGGAAATAACCAAACCATTTTTTTCAAGTTCCTGACGAAAAAGATTATTAAACTCGTAACGATGGCGATGCCTTTCCTCAACTTGGTCTTTTCGGTAAGCAGATTGAGCAACAGTACCTTTAACTAATTTCGCAGGAAAAGCCCCTAGTCGCATCGTCCCTCCGTATTCCTTCCCGATCAAAAGTTTTTCCTGTTCGGGCATGATATGGATTACAGGGTATTTAGTCTCTGAGTCAACTTCTGTCGTATTGGCGTTTTTTAACTCGCAAACGTTCCGGGCAAATTCTATTGTCGCTAACTGCATACCATAACAAAGTCCTAAATAAGGTTTTTTTGCTTCCCTAGCAAACTTGATCGCCTCGATGATACCTTCTATTCCTCGGCTGCCAAACCCGCCCGGAACGACAATCCCATCCATCTCCGCCAGTTTTTCAGCACCTTCTTCTTCCACCTTTTCACTGTCAACCCAGAAAAGTCTAGGATTGAGGTTTTGCGTCCATGAAGCGTGTTTGAGAGCCTCAATCACCGAAATATAAACATCTTCCAATTGAAAATCTCCTGTGGCAAAATATTTTCCGACCACCCCGATTTTTACTTCCTGTTCCACAGTTTTTATCGTTTTGACCAAATCCCGCCAAGGTGACAAATCCTTTTTTCCAGGTTTCAAACCGAGCTTCTCAAGGATCCTTTCACCCATATTTTGGTCAGATAAAATCAGGGGAATTTCATAGATGGAAGAAACATCGGGGTTGGAAATTACATCTTGCTCGGAAACGTTGCAGAAAAGAGCAATCCTTTCCTTGCGGACTCTATCCATCGAGCGTTCGCTGCGGCCAACCACTAGATCAGGTTGGATACCCATCGAATTTAGCACCCTGACCGATTGCTGGACGGGCTTTGTCTTCATTTCCCCTAGGTTCCCTGGAATAGGCATATAGCCCACGTGCACTTGAAGGACATCGGCGGGATTTCTCATTTTCAAAATCCGAGAGGCCTCAAAGAAAAGGGAATTTTGGTATTCCCCAACCGTCCCGCCAAATTCGATGATCACGATATCCGCTTTAGCCATCTCTCCAGCCCTTTTAATTCGGCGGATAATTTCGTCAGTCACGTGAGGAATAGCTTCCACATCTTCACCATTATATTCAAACTCTCGTTCCCGGCGAAGAACCTCATTGTAAACTTGACCAGTGGTGATGTAATTATTCCTAGTCAGGGAAATGTCTAAAAACCTTTCGTAATTTCCGAGGTCTTGGTCAGTTTCTATTCCATCATCGGTAACAAAAACTTCCCCGTGCTCTTGAGGGCGGATGGTTCCCGCGTCAATGTTTAGATACATGTCCACTTTGACGGCGGTGATCTTATAACCTTTACTTTGGAGAATCGCGGAGAGTGAAGCGGTGGTAATGCCTTTACCTAAACCTGAAATTACCCCACCCGAAATAAAGATGTACTTTGTGTTCATAATTGAAATCCTTAAAAAATGCCCTACGACTGGGGCAGCCCTGTTATTATTTTCGTTTAAAAAGTTGTCATTGTCAAGACGATGTGCAGGACCTATACATGACGTAACACTTGCTCCTTAGTTACTACATTACTTTTAACATATTCTGCCGGTGTTTGGTAGCCTAATGATTTGTGCAGCCTCTGATGGTTGTACTTTTGGTTAAAGGCCATACAGTATCCTCTTAACAACTCAATATCGGGATACAGATCCTGATAGTGGAGATACTCGTATTCCACTGTTTGGTGAAACCTCTCTACCCTTCCGTTTTGTTT
>JAMCZT010000005.1 GCA_023485445.1 Patescibacteria group bacterium | reverse complement strand
GACGTTACCGATAAAACTTTACCCAGGGATGCGGATAGCCCAAATTTCCTTTCTTCAAATGAGTACCTCTGCTGAAAAACCATACGGAACTAAGAGCCTTGGAAGCAAGTATAAAGGTCAAATCGAACCTACGGCTAGTAAATGCTACTTAAATTTTGAGAAAACCTCCTATGAAAGTGAAAATAAAAAGGATTGATGCAAGTTTACCCTTACCCATATATGAGACAGATGGTTCGGTAGGTTTCGATTTGTTAGCAAGAGAAACTTTGATTGTCAGACCAAAGCAGATAGTGCTAATTCCTTGCAACGTTATTGTAGAAGTTCCTGATGGTTACATGCTTTTAATTGCTTCACGTAGTAGTACACCTATAAAAAAAGGGTTAACTCCTCCTCATGGTGTGGGGGTTTTGGATCAAGATTATTGTGGGGAAAATGATGAGGTTTTAGTTGAGGTATATAATTTTACAGACCTGGCGGTAACAGTTGAGAAGGGAGATAAAATTGCCCAGGGGGTTTTTGTAAGAGTAGATAAAGCAGAATGGATTGAGGTGGGTGAGATGGATCATCCGAATAGAGGAGGTGTTGGATCTACTAATAAATAAAGAGGGATGCGCATGATTAAGAATGACTTTCCAGGTTTATTTATCGATATTGAGGGTTTGGATGGGGGTGGTTCTTCAACGCAGTGTTCTTTAGTGGGTGATTTTTTTAAATCAGAGGGGATAAAAGTGTTTACGACTAAAGAACCTACGAATAACGTTATTGGCGGACTCATTAGAGGAGTGCTAACTAACACTTTGTGTCTTTCATCCGATGCTTTACAACTCCTTTATGCTGCAGATCGTGCCCATCATCTTAACAGGGAAATTATTCCTATGTTAAAAAGTAAAAATATTGTTATCACGGATCGTTATGCGTGGTCTTCCCTTGCTTTTGGATCAATAGATTTAGATGGAGATTGGATATTAGGATTAAATAAAAACTTTATTTGTCCGGACATTTCAATTTTTGTTAAAGTTTCGCCGGAAATCTGCATAACTAGGATAAAAAAAGACCGTTTTGACGTTGAACTATTTGAAGAAGAGAAAAAATTAATAAAGGTATGGCAAACTTATGAGTTCTTACATCAAAAATTTCCACAGCTGATTAAAGTGGTTAATGGAGAACGGAGTAAGGAACTAGTTAAGAAGGAAATAATAGATATTGTACAGAAACATCCGAAGTATAGATTGTTCAAAGGAGGGTAAATGGTTCGAAAAAGAGAAATTTACGCAATGACTGGTATTCCTGAGGAAGTTGTAGCAGTTGCCTTTGCGAAGACTTCCCGCAGTCCTGAATCGTTTAGAGAGATCGCAGAAGGGTTAACGGCAGAAAACTCTTCTAAGTTCCACGAACGCTGGGTAGTGGGGTATGGTCATGGATCCGTAGCCGAGCACGCTGTCTTACACATTGCGATCGAAAACGTTTCTCGTTTAGCGGTAGAGTGTGTTGAAAATAATCGATTAGCTTCTTATACAGAAAAATCTAGTCGTTACCAAGTAATGGATCAGGATGCTTACTATACTCCTGGGAAGATTAAGAAATCATCCCATGCAAAAATTTACAAGGAAACCTGTAACTTCCTTTTTGATACCTACCTTAAAGTAATTCCAGCGGTTAAAGCAGTTATTGAAGAAAATTATCCAAGGGAAAAAGGCGAAGACGAGAAATCTTACGACGGGAGAATTCGTTCCAAGTACATAGATGTTTGTCGATTTCTTTTACCGACTTCTCTTTTAACAAATGTTGGGATGACGATAAACGCTCGTAGTCTTGAATATGCGATTACTAAAATGCTCTCGCATCAATTAGATGAAGTTCGAGAAATCGGCGAAGAAGTGAAGAAAGTCGCTTTAAGGGTAACGCCCACTTTGGTTAAGTATGCAGAAGAAAACGCCTATCTAGTAGAGACTCCTCAACACCTGAAGAAGGCGATAGGGAAGCTAGATTTAGAAGTATCTAGTTCTAAAGAGTCAGTTGAATTAGTTGATTACGATAAGGATGGTGAGGATAAATTTCTTGCAACTCTTCTTTACCATTTTTCTTCTGTTTCATTTAGTACTGCATTAAAAACGGTGAAAAGAATGCCTCGAGGTCAGAAAGAAAAGTTGATAGAGGAGGCCTTAGGACGTCTTCTGCCTCACGATAAACCGATAAGAGAATTGGAAATGCCTTATTTAACCTTTGATTGTCTTATGGATTGGGGAGCTTACTATGATTTAAAACGTAACAGAATTATGACACAGCTTACTCAAGATTTTACCAGCACTTACGGTTACGCTATTCCTAAAACGATTGAATTAGCAGGAGTAGTTGCGGAGTATAAAGATGCTCTTGAAAAGTCAACTTTAGCCTACCAGAAAATTTCAAAAGAATTTCCGGAAGAGGCAAAGTATATTCTTACAAAAGCACACAATAAGAGATTGCTCATGAAGATGAACTTAAGAGAGCTTTTCTACTTTACTAAACTTCGTGGAAGAAGTAACGGTCACTTTGCATATAGACGAATTGCCATGAAAATTTACGAACTTGCTCAGGCAAAATATCCTTTATTACTGAAATACATTCAGTTTAAAGATTACCCAGGAAGTAAAAAGTTGGAACAGGAGTTTTTTGAAGAGGTTATTGCAAAATAATTGATAATTGTGATATATTGCTAGGGTTAATCACACACACTTGGTTTTCTTCCCTGTCTTTAGGTTTTTGCCAAGTGGCGGTTTAAGGGAGGTATTAGTTTTATGAGTTTACCAACAATGAGAGAACTTCTCGAAGCAGGCGTTCATTTTGGTCACCAAGCAAAAAGATGGAATCCAAAGATGAAGCCTTTTGTTTTTACAGAACGTGGTGGTGTCCACGTGATTGATCTTGCCCAAACAGTACAACGTTTAGAAGAAGCCCACAAATTTATAAAAGATATCTCCTCAAAAGGGGGAGTGGTTATTTTTGTTGGTACGAAAAAACAAGCGCAGGATATTGTGAAGGAAGAAGCTGAGAAGGTTGGGGTAATGTATCTTACTAAGCGCTGGCCAGGTGGGCTTTTGACCAACTTTGAATCAATAAAAAGAACTATCAAGAGATTAAATGATTTAGAAGAGAAAAAGAAATCGGGCGAGTTAAGTAGTTTTACCAAAAAAGAGCAACTTTTGATCGATCGTGAGATTGCAAAGTTAGATGAGTTGTTGGGAGGCGTTAGGAAGTTAACAAGCCTTCCAGATGCTTTGTTTATTGTGGATTCAAAAAAGGAAGAAAACGCTGTTAGGGAAGCAAAAAAAATGGGAGTTCCCGTTGTGGCTATTGTTGATACCAACGCTGATCCGACAAAGGTAGATTTTCCAGTTCCTGCAAATGACGACGCTCTTAAATCTATTGCAATGTTAGTTAAAGCTATTTCAGATTCTTACTACGAGGGGAAAGCTATTTACGAAAAAGAACAAGCCAAAGCTAAAAAAGAGGAGGAAAAATGAGCGAGGTAACGACAGAAAAAGTAAAGCAGCTACGTGAATCCACTGGGGCGGGAGTGATCGACGCTCACCAAGCCTTGGTTGCTTCAGATGGCGATATGGATAAAGCAAAAGAATTATTAAAAGAAAAGGGCTTAGCGGCAGCTGAAAAGAGAGCTGAGAGAGCAACAGTTCAAGGCCTAGTAGAATCTTATGTTCACGGTGAGGGTAAGGTGGGAGTGTTGGTTGAAGTAAATTGTGAAACAGATTTTGTAGCCAGGACGGACGAATTTAAAGAATTGGCTCACGAAGTAGCAATGCAAGTTGCGGCTATGGAGCCATCATCCGTAGAAGAGCTGCTTGCTCAACCATACATTCGGGAAGCAAATAAAACTGTTCAGAATTTGGTGACAGAGACCATTGCAAAAACAGGTGAGAATATTAAGGTTAAAAGGTTTGTTCGTTATAGTTTAGGCGAATAAAATGATTGAACAAGTTATAACTGAAGCCCAGGAGAAAATGAGTAAAACAGTCGAAAACCTTAAGGAAGACTTAGCTACTGTGAGAACGGGTAGGGCGACTCCATCGTTAATCGAAAGCGTCAAGGTGGAAGTTTACGGATCAATGATGAACTTAAGGGATTTAGCGACAATTTTAGCCCCAGAAGCAAGGCTTTTGACTATCCAGCCTTGGGATTCAAATAATACTGGACTGATCTCTAAGGCGCTCCAGCAGTCTGGGCTAGGGTTAAACCCTATCGTGGAAGGAAATTTTATTCGACTTCCTCTTCCTCAGTTAACAGAGGAGAGAAGAAGAGAGCTGATTAAACTGGTTGGAGAGAAAACTGAAGATCGTCGGATTGCGGCTCGGCAGTTTAGACGAGAAGGAGTGGAAAAATTAGATCGGCTAGAGAAGAATGCTCAAATTTCGGAAGATGAAAAGAGGCGTGGGGAGGATCAAATGCAAAAGTTAACTGATAAAGTAATGGGAGAAATTGATACAATTAGCAAAAGTAAGGAAAAAGAGCTACTTGAAATCTAATTTTTAGTCCGTGAAGTTTTTGTTTTTAGCTACAGGAGCAGGATGTTTTCATACTTATTTTCAATTATTGTTTTCATACTGGTTTTAGGGTTTTTGATTTTTATCCACGAATTTGCCCATTTTCTATCTGCAAAGCTATCTAAAGTAAGGGTTGACGAGTTTGGTTTTGGTCTCCCCCCAAAAATCTGGGGAAAGAAAAAAGGCGAAACTGAATATACAATCAATGCATTGCCTATCGGTGGTTTTGTAAGACTAGCAGGAGAGGATTCCGAAGAGGTATCTTCCGATCCACGTGATTTTTCTGCCCAAGCTCCTTGGAAGAGAGCATTAATGGTCGCAGCTGGAGTGGCTGCCAACTTTCTTTTGGCGGTGTTTGTTTTCACTACCATTTACACAATTGGGGGTCCTATTGAATCTAATAAAGTGGTGATAGGAAACGTAGAGAAAAACTCACCGGCAGCGTTAGCTGGCTTAAAGGAGGAAGACCTAATAACGGCTATTGATGGGAGGCAGCTGGAAGGTCGTGATGATTTCCAAAGAAAAGTTAAAGACCAGTTAGGGAAAGACCTTACCTTAACGATTGAGAGAGAGAAGGTGGTAAAAGAGGTTAAGCTAAAACCGCGAAAAGATCCTCCCGCAGGCCAAGGGCCGATCGGAATAGGTCTTCTCCCTTATGTGGAAACAAAAGCGTATCCCATTTGGGAATCTCCTATCGTCGGGACAGAGCAGACTTTCAAGATGGCAGGAACGATGATAGATGGCTTACGAGGAATGTTAAGAGATTTAGTAGTTAAAAAAGAGGTTCCCGAAGGGGTTGGTGGTGTAGTAAGGATTGGTTACTTGACCCACATAGCGACTCAGGCTGGTCCTATCAGTGTCTTAATGCTTTTAGGCCTTTTAAGTTTGAACCTAGCAATTATTAATATTTTACCTTTGCCGGCATTAGATGGGGGTCGCCTAGTTTTTATTCTGATTGAATTCGTTACTAAAAAGAGAGTCCCATTAAGGTTTGAAAAATGGATTCATGCAGCCGGTATGGTGCTAATAATTCTTTTAGTAGTTTTAATTACATATCAGGATCTCATTTGGCTTTGGTTTAACACGTCTTTGGGTGAAAAACTTCATCATCTAATTCCCTTCAGCTAGTTTTCGCCCGTATTCTAGGAACGAACGCAACTCCTAGAGCAAATTAAGGTGCTCATTAAATACTTCCTGAGCTGTCTTGTATTGTAATATTTTCCTGGGCCTGTTGTTAAGCTCCCAAATTACATCCTCCAGC
>JAMCZT010000020.1 GCA_023485445.1 Patescibacteria group bacterium | reverse complement strand
TTTTGAAAAACGCGGGCATACGGTCATTCCTTCTGCTCCATTAGTGCCGGAAAATGACCCGACTGTCCTTTTTATCACGGCGGGAATGCATCCGTTAGTTCCCTATCTACTAGGTCAACCCCATCCCAGCGGAAAAAGGCTGACCAACTTTCAGAAATGCCTGCGGACCGATGACATCGATGAGGTGGGTGACGCCACTCATAACACCTTTTTTGAAATGCTTGGCAACTGGTCCCTGGGTGACTATTGGAAAAAAGAAGCCCTTTCTTGGAGCTGGGAGTTTTTGACGTCTAAAGATTACTTAAATATCGATTCGGAGAAAATTTACGTGACTGTTTTTGCGGGTGATCAAGATGCTCCGAAAGATGTTGAATCCATTGAAATTTGGCAATCGCTGGGTGTTCCAAAGGAGCGGATTTTTGAATACGGAAAAAAGGAAAATTGGTGGGGGCCGGCCGGAGAAACGGGACCCTGCGGACCATCAACGGAAATGTTTATCGACAGTGGGAAAGAACATGATCCGAAGTTTGGAGAAAAGTGCCATTTACACTGTAATTGCCTTCGCTACGTAGAGGTTTGGAACGATGTTCTGATGCAATACAATAAGAGATCAGATGGAACCTTCGAACCTTTAAAACAAAGAAACGTCGATACGGGGATGGGGTTGGAACGAATGACGATGATTCTCGAAGGGAAAAGCAGTATTTATGAAACAGAGCTTTTTAATTCAATCATGGAGACGATTAGGACTCTTTCCTCTCCGGATCGTTACGATGATAAATCGGCCAGAATTATAGCGGATCACATAAGAGCTGTTGTTTTTTTGATCGTTGATGGGATTACCCCTTCCAATAAAGAAAGAGGCTATATTCTTCGTCGACTTTTAAGGAGAGCGGCGGTGAAAATGTTTCGTATGAGTTCGAGGTCGACCTTAAGAAATCTAGAAACAATTGGTCTTGAAGTTTTAGCGATTTATAACGGTTTGTATAACATTGATTCGGAAAACAGTAATCAGGTTGATTTAGTTGGACGGGTAATTAACGAGGAAGTTTCTCGTTTTTCTGATACTTTGGATCGGGGGCTAAAAGAGTTTCAAAAAACGGTAGAGCCTTTAGTTCAACAGAAAAAGGAAAAAAATTTACCCTTCTTCCCCGTTCCTGGAATTTTTGCTTTTCATCTTTATGATACTTATGGTTTTCCTCCCGAGTTAACAGATGAAATGGCGAAAGAAGCAGGGTTATCAGGTGTTAACTGGGAAGAGTACCGAAGAGAGTTTGAGAAACATCAGGCGCTGTCTCGCGCGGGAGCAGAGGCGAAGTTTAAAGGGGGACTCGCCGATCAAAGCGAACAGACGTCTAGACTTCATACTGCAACGCACCTTCTTCAGGCGGCTTTGCGGCAAGTTTTGGGTCCTTATGTTTACCAAAAAGGAAGTAACATTACCGCCGAAAGATTGCGTTTCGATTTTTCTTCGCCGGAGAAAGTGACGGAAGAGCAGCTTAAAAGAGTAGAAGAGTTGGTTAATCAAAAGATTAAGGAAGATTTGCCAGTGAAACGAGAGGAAATGGGTACGGAAGAAGCGAAACGGTTAGGGTCGCTTGGACTATTTACCGAGAAATACGGGGAGAGGGTTTCTGTTTACACGATCGACCGTTCGGGAGAAATTTTTTCTAAAGAAATTTGTGGTGGTCCCCATGCTAGTCAGACTGGTTCTTTAGGCCGATTTAAAATCATTAAAGAAGAGGCTGTTTCGGCCGGGGTAAGAAGAATAAAAGCTGTTCTTGAAGACTAGTTGTGATATAATAAACTACAAAGATTTTGAGGGCTGCCCAATGTCGCTACTAAATATTTTTTCTTCAAATAAAGAAAAATTGGATAAGTTTCTAGTGCTTGAAATAGGGTTAGAAAAAGTTACGGCGGCAGTTTTTGACCACTCCCAGCCTAATACTACTCCCCAAACTTCGGAAGAAAATGTATCAATAAAAACTCCTAAACTACTGGGAATCGGGCGAAAGAACATTCCCGCGGTGATGGATTTACCAAGCGTAACCGAAGAGGCAATTGAGGCGGTTTCGGCGACTGTGAAAGAACTCCCCCAGACGACTGTCTTGGGTGTGAGCGCGGAAGAGTTGGAAACTTCAACGACTATTGTTCGTTACCAGCGGGCGGATGCTTCTTCCAAAATTGACTCAAACGAAATCGAGCAGATAATCGAGCATTCCGGTAAAGAAAAATCCCCGACCGACAAAAAGCTCTTTTTTGCGACTGTAACTTCTACTTTGATTGACGGGACTTTGGTCAGCAACCCAATTGGTTTGACCGGTCAATCCCTCGAGGTAAGTTGTTTTAACGCTTTCAAACCAGAGCAAGAGTTGGCTTTTTACAGTAAAGTTTTAAACGATCTTGACCTAAAGCTTCTAAAGATTATCCCGACTTCTTACGCGGTGGCTCGTTCGTTAATTAAAAACGGGATAAAGGATGCCATTTTAATTTGCGTAGGCTTGGAGCATACGGAAGTAATTTTTGTTTCTAACGCCCACGTCGTTGGGATAAAAAGTTTTGATTTAGGCAGTAAGACTTTGGATTTCTGGTCGTCGGGATTAGAAGTGGTTCTGGAGGAATTTAAGGAACATCAACCATGGCCCGACGCAGTTAAAATTTACGGCGAATCTGAAGGGCAGGAAAAAATAAAGAGCGAGCTTTTGACTTTCCCCTGGATGAAGAAATTTGAGCTTGACCATTTTCCAAAAATTGAAGTAATGCATTACCAAGGGGAAGGGTTGGAAAATGACTTAGGTGTTGCCGCTCTTTCTTTGGAGGTTTAAGAATGAGAAACTTGGAGTTTGGTTTAGAAGTTACTCTAACTCAAATCTTAGAATCAATTAAAGCGGTTCCTGAAAAGGAACTCCAAATTTCTGTTGCCAAAGATGCGGTTGTTTTGAAAAATCCGGCAAACTTAAAAATCCTAGAGAAAGCTGCTTCGTCTTTGGGAAAAACAATTCATTTTTCGGACAACTTAGCTTCTAGTTTGAATTTAAATGCGCCTGAGTTTGTTGAAGGAGAGGATATTTTTGAATCCCATTCTCCAGCCGCGGCTAATAATCCAGAGAGCTCTAATTTCAATCCTAAACTACAGGAGAAGAAAAAGGGACTAAAATTTGGTTTACCAAAACTTAGCCTCAAGCCAAGCCTTCCTTTGGCGGTAGCCTTTCTGTTGGTTTTAATTTTTGCCGGGGGAACAGCTGCTTATTGGTATCTTCCAAATGCAAAGGTAGTTTTGTACGTCACCCCAAAAAGTTTTACTAAAGACGCTTCTTTAAGCGCTTCCACAAGACTTAGCGTTGTGGATACGGAAGAAAGGGCGGTTCCTTTAACCGAAGTTTCTTCGACGGAAACGGGTACTTTAAGCGCTCAATCAACAGGCAAGAAAACAATTGGCGACCACGCCAAGGGGGCGGTTACGATTCGAAATTATAACACGATCAGCCCAAAGAGTTTTGATAAAGGCGCGCTTCTAAAAGTGGTTGGGGGGACAAATGATGGAACGAAATTTAGTTTGGATAATGCCGTTACTATTCCCACCGCTTCCGAGTCGGCGACTACTGACGCCGAGGGAAATATAAGCCGGCTGACGGTCCCCGGAAAGGTCGAAGTATCGGTCTCGGCAGTGGAAATCGGGAAGGGAGGCAACGTTGACGAAAATACCCGCTTTTCCGTGGGCGACCAAAATCTTGCTAATGTAGACGCGGTGAATAAAGCCGCCTTCTCTGGAGGTTCCAGTCGAGAAGTAACGGTGGTTGCCTCAAGTGATCGAAAGAAACTTTTAGAGACTCTATCAAAGCAACTATCAGAGAAAGCTCGAGGTAATTTAAAGTCTAAACTTTCTAATGACCAAGTCATCCTGGAGGGGACGATAAAAGAGAGTGCTAGTAAGGAGACTTACAATAAAGATATTGAGGCGGAAGCTTCGGAAGTGAATTTAAACTTGACCTGGACGGTGGTTGCGAAAGCTTATTCTAAAGATGACTTGAAGAAAGTGATGCAAACATCTATAGAAAAAGATATTCCTGACGGTTACGAAATAGACCCAGGAAAATTAGATGTTTCAGCGGAAGCATCCAAAGATTCCGACGGAGACACGGTTGATTTACTTAGTCGGGTGGACGGAATGCTTCTCCCCAAAATTGACTCGGCGAGGGTAACTGGAAAGCTACAAGGAATATCTTTAAGTAGCGCCAACGATTATTTAAAATCCCTGGACAATATTGAGGGGTACGAGGTGCGCCTTTGGCCGACTCTTCCCAGCCCGTTAAATACTCTTCCTCACGTGGCAGGTAACATTAAAATAGAATTTGTTTCAAAGTAACTTCTCTTGACCGTTCTAAATTTTTCTAAAGGAGGAAATTGCTGGTGGCTTTTGGCTATTTAGGCTAGGACACCAAGCGGATGATTGTGTTAAAATAACGTTATTAAGGGATTTTGCATGAGTATTTTAGGGGTTGATTTTGGAAAAAAAAGAATAGGTTTAGCTATTAGCGAGGGGTTGTTAGCCCGTCCTTTAGCCACGGTTTCCTACAAAATGGAGAAAGAAGCCTTGGAAAGAATAATCCGAATAACTCAAGAGCAGGAAATTGGCCAGATTATCTTCGGAGTTCCGGAACCTGATACGATCGGGGCAAAGGATTTTGGGGAAAAACTTTCAAAGCTGAGTGGGATTCCGGTGGTATTCGTTAACGAAACCTTAACTTCCGAGGTAGCTAAAGAGAAATTGTTAAAATCGGGAACCTCAAAAAAGAAAAGGAAGATAATGATCGATGAGATTGCCGCGGCCACTATTCTCCAAAGTTATCTCGATACTCACGAAGAAAAAGAAAATTTTTAAAAAATGAAGAAAAGGAATTTATTTTTTGTTTTTATAATTATTCTTGCCCTTACTTTACTTGGGGCTAAATTTTTTTGGGATTCTTCTCTCACAGCTCCCAGTGATAATTCCAATAAAAAAGAGTTTAATATACAATCCGGTGAAAGCACTGCTTCGATCGCTAACCGTCTTGAGCAAACAGGATTTATCCGAAACGCCTTGATATTTAGACTATACTTAAAGCAGAATAACCAATCAGGATTGATCCAGGCTGGGAGCTACGAACTTTCCGCCAATATGGATGCGGCGACAATAATAAAATCTTTAAGTCACGGAGTTTTCGATCGTAAAATTACTCTCATTGAAGGTTGGCGGGTGGAAGAAATGGCAGATTACTTGAACCAGATTCTGGGGATGAAAAAAGAGGATTTTTTGGCAATGGCTCAGGAAGGATACATGTTTCCAGACACTTATTTTATCTCAAAGGATATTACACCCGTTGGTCTGGTCAAAATTTTGAAGAAAAATTTAGACAGTAAGATTACTTCCGAGATGAAGAAGGAAATGGAAGCGAGAGGCTTAACTTTTCAGGATACTTTGATTTTAGCTTCGATTGTGGAAAGGGAAGGTCGGAATGATCAAGACCGTCCGGTTATCGCCGGAATTCTTCTAAAGAGACTAAAAGAAGGTATGGCGTTAGAAACGGACGCTACGATCCAATATGCTTTAGGATATCAGCCTGAAGATAAAAGCTGGTGGAAGAAGAACTTGACTGAGGCTAATCTGCAACTAGACTCTTTGTACAATACTAGAATTAAAGTAGGTTTACCCCCGACCCCTATTGCCAATCCAGGCCTTTCCTCCATTAAGGCCGTCATTTACGCAAAAGAAACTCCTTATTGGTACTACGCCCATGATCAAAAAGGAAATGCTTATTACGCAAAAACCTTAGAAGAGCACAACTTAAATATTGCCAAATTCTTAAAAAGTAATTGACAAACTGGCAAACTTTAACTATTATAAAAAGGATTAAAGTTTAAACAAGTTAGTGTTGACAACTACTTTTTTCTATGGTAGAGTATAAATAATCTAAGTTAATATTTGCGGGGACGTACAATGATACGTGTACGTCTTTGTGTTTTTGTTTTTTTTGAGGAAAGTTAAAAGGAGTCAGCGTAGAAGCGAATTCCTTTTATTTTGAAAAATAGGGGGTCATTTAATGGGGGAATTAAAAGCAGCTACTCGCCGGATTTTTGGGAAATCAGGCAACCAGGGCGACCTTATTAATTTAAACTTAATTGAACCACAGTTAAAATCTTTTCAATGGCTTTTAGATGAAGGTATTCGAGAATTGTTAGATGAAATTAGCCCGATTGAAGATTTTACTGGCAAAAATTTGGCCCTTTACTTTCTTGATTACAGTCTCGGGGAACCGAAATTTTCCGCTAAAGAATGCATTGAAAAAGAGGTTACTTTTTCCGCTCCTCTTCGAGTAAAAACCCGTCTAATAAATAAAGAGACTAATGAAGCCCTAGAACAAGAAGTTTTCCTAGGGGATATTCCGCTGATGACCGAAAAAGGAACTTTTGTGATTAATGGGGTTGAGCGAGTCATCGTTTCCCAGCTGACCCGGAGTCCGGGAGTTTTCTTCACGGCTGAAATCGATCCAGCGACTGGTCGTTCCCTCTATCGAGCCGAAATTAGACCTTCCCGTGGAAGCTGGTTGGAATTTGAAACGGCTAAAAACGATGTCTTGACCGTTCGAATTGACCGAAAGAGAAGGATTCCGGCGACCACTTTGCTTCGAACGATCGGTTACCCTGCTGATGAAAAACTAGTTGAACTTTTTAAGGACGTTGATACCGATCCCGATCACCAATATATTGCCGTGACACTTGAGCGGGACGCGACTAAAAATGCTGAGGAAGCTTACCTGGAAATTTACCACCGCATGCGACCTGGCGATCCAGCAATTCTAGAAAACGCTAAAGTCCTTTTAGAAAATCTCTTTTTTAATTCTCGCCGGTACCACCTTGGAAAAGTCGGCCGGTTTAAGATGAATAAGCGGCTGAGTTTAGAAACTCCCAATGATGCGGGTCACCGGGTTCTTCAAGGACAAGACATAATTGCCACTACGAAAATGCTGATTAATCTGAATAATGGTTTAGGACAGCCCGATGACATTGACCATTTAAGCAACCGCCGTGTAAGGGGAGCTGGGGAGCTAATTCAAAATACGATTAGAATCGGTTTACTCCAGATGGAAAGAGTGGTTAGGGAAAGGATGAGCATTTCTGCGGAAGCTGGTTTAGTTACCCCCACAACTTTAGTCAACGCCCGTCCCGTGATGGCCCGTTTGAACGAATTTTTTGGCGGCTCGCAGCTTTCCCAATTCATGGATCAAATTAATTCATTATCCGAGCTGGAGCACTTAAGAAGGCTTTCGGTTATGGGTCCTGGTGGCCTGACTAGAGAAAGGGCGAGCTTTTCTGTCCATGATATCAACAATTCTCAATACGGACGAATTTGTCCGATCAAGTCCCCTGAAGGGCCAAACATTGGTTTGATTACTCACATGGCTTTAGGTGGAAGGATTAATGAGTTTGGTTTCTTGGAAGCCCCTTACCGAAGAGTGGTTAAGGAAAAAGATGGGCGGATGAAGGCAACGGAGGAAATCGTTTGGCTAATGGGTGATGACGAGGAACAATATCGTATTACCCACGCCGGTATCAATATTGACGATAAAGGTTACATCACTGATAAGCGGGTTCCTGTTCGGTACAAAAGTAGCTTTATTACGGAATCAGTGGATTTACTTAATTTTGTAGACGTTACTCCCTGGCAGATTGTTAGCGCCTCTGCCGCTTTAATTCCTTTCTTAGCCAATGACGATGCCAACCGGGCTTTGATGGGTGCGAACATGCAAGGTCAAGCAGTACCTTTGTTAAAGCCTGTCGCACCGATCATTGGAACCGGGATGGAAGAAACTGTAGCCAGAAATAGCGGTCGGGTGGAAGTTTCTCCGGTTGACGGGGTAGTAACGTATGTTGATGCTAAAAGTATCAAGATTGCCCCCGCTAAGGAAAAAGAAGCCAAGGAATTTGTTATTAATCTTTCTAAATTTGTAAAATCGAACCAAAATACTTCTTATTCCCAACGGCCAATCGTTTCCATTGGTGATAAGGTTAAGGCTGGGCAAGTAATTGCCGACGGTCCTGTCAGCGACAAAGGGGAATTAGCCCTGGGGCAAAATTTAGTAGTTGCTTATATGGCTTGGGAAGGTTTTGGTTACGAAGACGCGATTATTATTTCTGAGAGACTAGTCCGGGAAGATCTATTAACCTCGAGTCACATTGAAGAATATGAGTGCTCCGTGACAGAGACGAAGCTGGGGCCTGAGGAGACGACCCGTGATATTCCAAACGTTGGGGAAGAGGCTTTGGCAAATCTTGACGAGCGAGGTATTGTTTACGTTGGTGCAGAAGTCGGGCCAAACGATATTTTAGTGGGTAAAATTACCCCTAAAGGTGAGACTGAGCTAACGGCAGAAGAGCGCTTGTTGCGGGCGATTTTCGGGGAAAAGGCCCGTGAAGTTCGAGACACTTCCCTCAGGATGCCTCACGGTGAACGCGGGACAGTCGTTGATGTCAAGATTTTGAGCAGGGAAGCTGGGGATAAGCTTGATCCGGGTGTTCAGTTGTTAATCAAAGTAAAAACAGCGCAGACGCGAAAAGTAACCGTGGGAGACAAGCTTGCCGGCCGACACGGAAATAAAGGGGTTATTTCGAAAGTAGTTCCGATGGCCGATATGCCGTACCTGGAAGACGGGACACCGGTCGACGTGATCATTTCGTCCCTATCCGTCATTTCTCGTATGAACTTAGGCCAACTTTTGGAGCTGCACCTTGGCTGGGCGGCCCAGAAGCAAGGCTATAAAGCGGCTATCCCCGCCTTTGGCGGTTTTACAGAAGATGCTTTGGAAGCCGAGCTGAAGAAAGCCGGTTTACCAGTAACTGGAAAGGTTACTCTTTACGACGGCCGGACGGGGGAGCCTTTTGATAACCCGATTAGCGTGGGAATCGGTTATATTCTTAAGTTGGTGCACATGGTTGATGAAAAAGTTCATGCCCGTTCTACCGGACCATATTCACTTGTTACCCAACAGCCGTTAGGCGGAAAGGCCCAGATGGGTGGGCAACGATTAGGAGAAATGGAAGTATGGGCACTGGAAGCTTATGGTGCAGCCCATATTTTGCAGGAGATGTTAACGATTAAAAGTGATGATGTGGTTGGCCGAGCGCGAGCTTTTGAGGCAATTGTTAAGGGAACCGACATCCCTGAATCAACTGTTCCAGAGTCGTTTAAGGTTTTGGTCAAGGAACTTAACGGTTTGTCGTTAAATGTTGAGCTGGTGGGAGCCAAGGTAGAAGAAGCGCCTTTGGAATCGGTGAAAGAACTAGTTGAAGAGGAAAAAGTTGAGGAACAGGCAGAAGAATTGGCCCAAGAGTCTGGAGCGGAAACAATTGCTGAAGGTAAGGAATTAATTTCCGAAAAAGGACCAATGGAAATTGAAGAGGTAAAAGAGGAAACGCTTGAAAAAGAACTAGCCGAAGAGCCAGAAGAAGTAGAGGCTGTAGGGGTTCAAGAGTCAAAGAAGGAGGAAAAATAATAAATTCAAAAAGAAATCAAACTAGGATTTTTGAATTTAGGATTTAAAAATTTATGGCAGAAGTAAAAGATTTTGAAGCACTAAGAATAATTTTAGCCTCTCCTGAAAATATCAAAGAATGGTCTTTTGGAGAAGTAACTAAACCAGAAACCATTAACTACCGAACCCTAAAGCCAGAAAAAGATGGTCTTTTTTGCGAGCGTATCTTTGGTCCGACAAAGGACTGGGAATGTTACTGTGGAAAATATAAACGGATTAGATACCGAGGAGTGATCTGTGATAAATGTGGCGTGGAAGTTACCCAAGCGAAGGTTCGAAGAGAAAGAATGGCCCACATTACCTTAGCAGCTCCTGCGGCTCACGTTTGGTTCTTTAAAGGTACTCCCTCCAAGCTTTCCCAGCTTTTGGATGTCTCCCCGAGAAACCTAGACTCTGTTATCTATTTTGCCCAATATTTAGTTATTAACGCAGACGAAGATAAGAGGAAAGAGGCCTTAGGGAAGCTAGAAACTCAGCTCGCTGAGAAGTCAAATGGGGTACGGGAAACTTTTGCGGAAAAAATTAGTTCCCTTGAAGAAGAGTTGAAGGAAGAAAAAAAGAAACTTGATATTAAAGATAAAGAACATCGAGATATCGTCATTGAGGAATTAGAGTTAAAGGCGAAAAACAAAATTGCCTCTTTGAGAGAAGAACAAGCCGCCGAAATAACTCGGGCAGAAGAAATTTATAAAACGATTAGCGAAAAAGTCAAGGGTTTAACTAAGCTTTCTCTTTTATCTGAAGAGGAATATTTTCATTTGCTTGACTATGATGTTTCAGATTTTGTTGAAGTAGGGATGGGCGCGGAAGCTTTGCTTAAGGTTTTAGGTGAAATAGATTTGGCTAAACTTACTGCTAGTTTGCGGGAAGAAATTACCACTTCCACTGGTCAAAAGCAGGTGAAGGCGGTCAAGAGACTTCGGGTGGCTGAAAGCCTAAAGAACGCCGAGGTTAAGCCGGCGTGGATGATCCTGCAAACCTTGCCTGTTATTCCCCCAGATCTTCGACCGATGGTGCAGCTTTCTGGCGGTAGATTTGCCACCTCAGATTTAAATGATCTGTATCGTCGAGTGATTAATCGGAATAATCGTCTAAAGAGATTAATGGACTTGGGAGCTCCGGAAATTATTTTAAGAAATGAAAAAAGAATGCTTCAAGAAGCGGTAGATGCTTTGATTGATAGCAGTCAAAGGCCAACTACGCGAGCTTTAGTTACCCAAGAGCTGCGGTCGTTGTCAGATATGCTTCGTGGAAAGCAAGGACGATTTCGTCAGAATCTTTTGGGGAAGCGTGTTGACTATTCCGGCCGATCTGTTATTATTGTCGGCCCTGAGCTTGGGTTGAACCAGTGTAAGCTTCCAAAAGAAATGGCTCTGGAACTTTTCAAGCCTTACGTTTTACGAGAACTGATTTTTCAGGGATATGCTCCAAATGTGAAAAGCGCTAAGCATGTCTTTGAGCGACGAGGGACTGAAGTTTGGGACATCTTGGAATCTATTACTAAAAACCATCCAGTCCTTTTGAACCGTGCTCCGACGCTTCATCGTCTTGGTATTCAAGCTTTTTATCCGGTTTTAACGGAAGGATCGGCCATTGGTATTCACCCTTCTGTGTGTGCCGGCTATGGGGCTGACTTTGACGGAGACCAAATGGCGGTCCACGTGCCCCTTTCTACAATGGCGCAAGAAGATGCAGTTAACCTGATGATGTCGAACCACAACTTGCTGCGGCCGGCAGATGGGGAGCCGATCATGACCCCGAAACAGGACGTTTTCTTAGGTTGCTACTATATTACCATGATGGAATCTGGGGTAGCGGTTAAAGGACCTTACAGCCCAGGGGAGGCTATTTTAGCTTACCAAAGTGGTAACTTAGGTTTAAATAGTCCAATCAAGGTTAGGATGAGTGGTGAAGAAGTAGAAACGACGGTGGGAAGAATTATTTTTAACGAGGCTCTTCCAGAGAAGCTTCGATTCGTCAATAAACTGATTAAAGGCGGGGCGCTCAAGAAATTGCTTAATCAATGCCATAGCCTTTATGGACAGGAAAGAACCGTACAGTTAATTGATGATCTTAAAGATTTAGGATTCAAGTACGCGACAATTTCTGGAATTTCAATGGCGGTGACGGATTGTGAAATCATTCCTCAGAAAGCGCAGCTGATTGCCGAAGGTGATAAAAAAGTAGAGGAAATTGAGAAAAGCTTTAAGAAAGGGTTAATTACGGCGGCAGAAAAGGCACGTTTGTCTGAAGAGGTTTGGGCAGAATTAACTTCCAAAATTGATGAGTTGACCTGGCAAAATCTGGCGCAAGATAATAGCTTAAGGATTTTACAGGAATCGGGAGCGCGGGGTTCCAGGGATCAGATTAAGCAGCTTGCGGGTATGCGAGGTTTGGTTACTGACCCAATGGGACGAATTGTTGAGCTTCCTTCCAAGTCAAACTTTAGAGAAGGGTTAGATGTCTATGAATACTTTACTTCCACGAGAGGAGCGCGAAAAGGATTGGTTGATAAAGCTTTAAAGACCGCCGAGGCGGGATACTTGACCAGGAGACTTGTCGATGTGGCCCACGATGTCTTGATCCGGACCGAAGATTGCGGAACTAAAGAGGGTGTCAAAATCATAAGAGTTTCGGAAAGATCTACCCCCTTTGGGGACCGTGTTCTAGGTAGAGTAGCTTTAGAAGACATTAAAGCAGGTAAAAAAGTGCTTGTTAAGGCAAACGAGGAAATTGATGAGGAAAAAGCCTCCGAGATAGAAAAATCAGATGTTACGGAAGTAGTTGTCCGTTCTCCTTTGACTTGCGAAGCAAAATATGGAATTTGCGCCCTTTGTTATGGACGGGATTTGACAACGAAAGAACCTGTTAAAATTGGTACTCCCGTTGGGGTAATCGCTGCTCAATCGATCGGTGAGCCAGGAACGCAGTTAACGATGAGAACCTTTCACTTAGGAGGTATTGTCGGCTTGGATATTACTCAAGGTTTGCCTCGGGTAGAAGAACTTTTCGAATCTCGTTCTCCTAAGACTCCGGCGGTAATTTCGGAAATTCCGGGTAAGGTTTCCGTAATTGAAGCTGATGAAGGCCGAAAGGTCAGAATAACAATGGAAGATAAAGCCGGAAAGCAAGAAAAGGAATACATTATTCCGGCTGCGGCAGAACTCAAGGTTTCCGACGGTGATCTGGTCGGTGTGGGTCAACCATTGACGGGAGGCCATTTAGACCTAAGAGTTCTTTTGGAAACTCGAGGAATAAAAGCCGTTCAGCAGTATATCATTTCTGAAGTTCAGAAAGTTTATGAATCTCAAGGTGCTCCGATTAACGATAAGCACTTTGAGGTAATCATTCGTAAAATGAGTGAAAAGGTTCGCGTCGAGACTCAAGGCGACACTACTATTCTTCCTGGCGAACTTGTTGACCGAACGCGGTTCGTTGAGGAAAATGCGCGAGTTTTAGCCGCAGGTGGCGAGCCGGCGACCGCTCAAATCGTTATTTTGGGTATTACCAAGGCCGCCTTGTTTACGGAAAGCGTTTTGAGTGCTGCTTCCTTTCAGGAGACCACGACGATTCTTACCGACGCCGCGGTTTCTGGAAAAGTAGATCGGCTATTGGGATTGAAGGAAAACGTAATTATCGGCCGGTTAATTCCAATCGGCGATCGGGCCAGGATAGATTAGAGATTTTAATTTAATCTTCTAAATTAATATTGACAGCTAGCTTCAGGTTGTATATAATGAACAATGTTCTTATTTTAATAGAAGGGGGTTTAAGAAACCTTAGCCTTACGTACATAGGTAAGTAAATGGTAACTTAGGTAAAACCTCGGCATCTGCGGGGTTTTATTGTTAGAAGGAAGATTATGCCAACAATTACGCAGTTAGTTCGAAAAGGACGAAAACAAATATCGAAAAAAATTAAGGCGACAGCTCTTCGAAGCTCGTTTAACGCCCGCATTAGAAAGAATGTGTCGACCTTTTCGCCTCAAAAGCGAGGAGTTTGCACCATCGTGAAAACCATGACCCCGAAGAAGCCAAATTCGGCTTTAAGGAAAGTGGCGCGGGTGAGGCTTTCTAATCGAAAAGAAGTTATCGCTTACATTCCGGGAATTGGGCATGAGCTTCAAGAACACTCTATTGTTTTAGTTCGCGGGGGACGAGTTCCGGATTTACCAGGGGTAAAGTACCACGTCGTACGAGGACATTTGGACGCAAGTGGGGTAGTTAGCCGAAAGCAAGGCCGTTCGCGTTACGGGACTAAGAAGGGCAAGGAGGCGACGAAATAAATTCGAAGCAAGAAACTTTAGGATTTCGAATTTAAGATTTGAAAAGTTATGGCTAGAGGCAGAATAATTTCTAAAAGAAAACTAGAACCGGATCCTATTTATAATAGCCGTTTGGTGACCAGGTTTATCAATCGGGTGATGCAGTCTGGGAAGAAAACCGCAGCCCAAAAAGTTGTTTATGACGCTCTTGAAAAGATTAAAGAACAGAGTGAAAAAAATCCTTTGCAAGTTTTTGAAACCGCTCTTCGAAATGTTTCCCCTCGATTGGAAGTACGCCCTCGCCGAGTTGGCGGAGCCAGTTACCAAGTTCCGATGGAAGTCCGCGGGGATCGAAAGGAAGCTTTGGCTATTCGTTGGTTGATCGTCTCGGCTAAGCAGCGGCCTTCTACCACTTATAAATCAATGGCCGATAAACTAGCTGCTGAACTAATTGACGCCTCAAATAATTTAGGTTCTGCAATTAAGAAAAAAGAAGACACTCACCGAATGGCGGAGGCGAATAAGGCTTTTGCTCATTTTCGTTGGTAAAGGCTTACGAACTGAGGATGCGTTTCAGGTAGTAGGGGAATCTTTAGCAAAAGCTTGCGATAGTTCCGCCTTCGGCGTAAAACTATCTAAAAGCATTTGCACATTTTAGATGGTAAGAGGAATAAATTCGAAGCACGAAACTCGAAATCTTAAACTTTTTGAATTTCTGGTTTAGGATTTAGGATTAATAAAGTTATGGCAGAAAAGAAGTATCCATTAGAAAAAATTAGGAATATTGGAATTATTGCCCATATCGATGCCGGGAAAACCACGGTGACTGAACGTATTCTTTATTACACTGGCCGAACTTATAAAATTGGGGAGGTTCATGAAGGAACGGCTGTGATGGATTGGATGGCTCAGGAACGAGAACGAGGAATTACGATTACCTCCGCGGCCACGACTACTTTTTGGCGTGACTGCCGGATCAACATTATTGATACTCCCGGACACGTCGATTTTACCGCGGAAGTTGAACGATCACTTCGTGTATTAGACGGTGGGGTAGTCGTTTTTGACGGAAAAATGGGAGTCGAGCCCCAATCAGAAACGGTTTGGCGGCAAGCTGATAAGTATAATGTTCCACGCTTTTGTTTTATAAATAAGCTAGACGCCATTGGGGGCGATTTTTACATGAGTTTAGATTCGATTCGTGAACGTTTAGGGGCGAATGCCCACCCGATTCAACTCCCGATTGGCTTTGAAAGCTCCTTTAAAGGGGTAGTGGACCTAATTACTCGCAAGGCGACTGTTTACACTGATGAAATGGGCGCAAAACCGATCGAACAGGAGATTCCTGAGGAGTTAAAAGATAGAGTTGAAGAATACCGAGCGAAGTTAGTGGAAGCTATTGCGGAGCAAAATGACGATTTGTTAGAAAAATATTTAAATGGAGAAGAATTAAGTGTCGACGAATTGAAGAGAGGCCTGCGAAAAGCGGTTTTGGAAGTTTCTTTGATCCCTGTTTTGGCGGGGTCAGCTTTAAAAAACAAAGCCATACAACCTTTGCTCGATGCCGTTATTGAATACCTTCCTTCTCCTTTAGATGTCCCCGCGGTTACTGGACTCGATCCGAAAACTGAAAATGAAATAGAGAGTAAGCCGGAGGAAAATGCTCCTTTTGCTGCTTTAGCTTTTAAAGTAATGTCTGATCCATTTGTCGGGCGGTTAACTTACTTCCGAGTTTACTCTGGTAAAGTTACCGCAGGTTCGTACACCTATAATTCTACAAAAGATGCGAAAGAGAGAATCGGACGTTTACTTTTAATGCACGCTAACCACCGAGAAGAGGTTACGGAATTATCCGCGGGGGAAATCGGGGCTGCCGTAGGCTTGAAAGAAACTTTTACCGGTGACACTCTTTGCGATGAGGCTCACCCGATTATTTTGGAAACTATTAAGTTTCCCGAACCGGTTATTTCCTTGGCCATCGAGCCAAAGACTAAGGCTGATCAGGAAAAAATGGGGTTGGCTCTGGCCAAACTGGGCGAAGAAGATCCTACTTTTAGGATGAGGACTGACACGGAAACGGGCCAAGCGATCATTTCTGGAATGGGGGAGTTGCATTTAGACATAATTGTTGATAGAATGAAACGCGAATTTGGTGTTGAAGCTAACGTTGGGAAGCCCCAAGTGGCCTATCGGGAAACTATCCGTAGAGCGGCCACGGCCGAAGGAAAATATATTCGCCAGTCCGGTGGACGAGGCCAGTACGGACACTGTTTTATCCGAGTGGAGCCTAAGAATCGAGGGGAAGGTTATGATTTTATATCTGAGATTGTTGGCGGGACGATTCCAAAAGAATATATTCCGGCGATAGAAAAAGGTGCCAAAGAAGCCCTCGAGAATGGTGTTTTAGCCGGATACCCAACGGTAGATTTGAAAGCGGCCGTTTATGACGGAAGTTACCATGAAGTTGATTCTTCGGAAGCGGCGTTCAAGATTGCTGGCTCAATGGCAGTAAGAGACGCGGTTAGCAAGGCTGACCCAGTTTTGCTCGAACCAATAATGAAAGTAGAAGTGACCACGCCAGAAGATTTTATGGGAGATGTTATTGGTGACCTCTCGTCAAAACGTGGTAGAATAGAAGGAACTGAAAGTCGCGGTAACGCTCGCGTGGTTAAATCGCAGGTTCCGTTAGCGGAAATGTTTGGGTATGCGACAACTTTGCGATCAATGACCCAAGGGCGAGCGGCTTTTAGCATGGAGCCTTCTCATTATGAGGAAGTGCCGAGTACTATTGCCGCGACGATAACGACGAAGAGACAGTAATTAAAAGTTTAAAGTGCAAAGTTAAAAGTTACAGTTTAAAATTTTTAACTTTGAGTTGAAATTTTGCATTTTGAATTTGAAGCTTGAATTATTTATATTAGGGTGGGAGTAAAGAGTTCCCGCCGTTACTCTTTACTCTTACTCTTTACTTAAGGAGGATTTTATGGCTGAAGCCAAAAAATTTGAAAGAACTAAACCCCATCTTAACGTGGGAACTATTGGTCACGTCGACCATGGTAAAACAACTTTAACTGCCGCAATCACGAAAGTTCTCGCTGATAAGGGTGGCGCAACTTTTCGACCGTTTGATTCGATCGATAACGCTCCCGAAGAAAGACAGCGTGGTATTACTATCGCGATTGCTCACGTTGAATACGAGACAGAAAAACGCCACTATGCCCACGTTGACTGTCCAGGACACGCTGATTACGTAAAAAACATGATTACCGGAGCGGCTCAGATGGACGGGGCGATCTTGGTCGTTTCTGCCGCGGATGGACCCATGCCTCAAACTAGAGAGCACATTCTTTTGGCACGTCAAGTTGGGGTGCCGGCGATTGTTGTCTTTATGAACAAAGTTGACCAGGTTCAGGACCCAGAACTTTTGGATTTGGTGGAAATGGAAGTTCGAGAACTTCTTTCCAAGTACGAATTTCCTGGGGATGACATTCCTGTTATCCGAGGCTCCGCTCTAAAGGCTTTGGAAGGTGATCCAGAAGGGGTTAAGAGCATCGAAGAGTTAATGAAAGCGGTTGATGAATATGTTCCTACACCGACTCGAGAGCTAGACAAGCCTTTCTTGATGCCGGTGGAAGACGTTTTTTCCATCAAAGGCCGAGGAACGGTAGTGACGGGTCGTATTGAACGTGGTAAGGTTAAAGTTAACGAAACGGTGGAAATTGTCGGTATCAGACCCAAAACTACCTCAACTGTCGTTACCGGTGTAGAAATGTTCCGAAAAATCCTTGACGAAGGCCAAGCTGGAGATAATGTTGGGTTACTGCTTCGAGGTATTGAAAAAGATGACGTTGAGCGTGGGCAAGTAGTTTCCGCCCCTGGTTCTATCAAGCCTCATACTGAGTTTGAAGCAGAAGTTTATATTTTAACCAAAGAAGAAGGTGGTCGTCATACCCCATTCTTTAAAGGTTACCGTCCTCAATTTTACCTTCGAACCACGGATGTGACGGGAGAGGTTACTCTTCCCGAAGGTGTGGAAATGGTTATGCCAGGTGATAGAACAAAGATGAAGGTAAAATTAATTGGACCGGTCGCGTTAGAAGAAGGATTACGATTCGCGATCCGAGAAGGTGGTCACACTGTCGGAGCGGGGGTAGTCTCAAAAATAATTGCTTAAGGAGTTATTTCTAGGTTGGAATGGTTGTCAAAGACCATTCCAACCTAAGAAACGGCTGTTAATTTATGGCTAAAGGTAGAATTAGAGTTCGTTTAAAAAGTTATGATAACCGGGTGTTAGATGATTCTGCAGAGGAAATTTTAGACACTGCGATTCGAACTGGGGCAAAAATTGCCGGTCCGATCCCTTTGCCTACCCAGATTGAACGCTTTACGGTCACGACGTCTCCTCATGTCGATAAGGACGCACGAGAACACTTTGAGATTCGAACGCACAAAAGATTGATTGATATTATCGAACCAACGCCTAAAACTTTGGATGCCCTAATGCATTTGGAATTACCGGCAGGGGTCGATATTGAAATAAAGATGTAAATTTGCCCAATTTGTGGTATACTACTGTTGCTAGTTACTATTTTTAACTAGTGAAAATAAGATACTAGGCCTTAACCAAGAATTCATAAGTAAAGTGGGAGGCTATGGACTTCCTACCTTTTTTGTTGGAAAAGTTTTAGTAGGTGCTTGAGGGCTTTGGCCTTTACGCATAATAGAAAAATTTAAAAGGATAATAATGTTGAAAGCGTTATTAGGCAAAAAATTAAATATGACGAAAGTGTTTGACCAGCATGGAAGGTCAATTCCTGTTACGTACATCCAAGCTGGCCCTTCAACTATTTTTCAACTTAAGGATAAGGAAAAGGATGGTTATGTAAGCGCTCAGATTGGTTTTGGCGTCAACAAGCATCCTAAAAAAGCGTTGTCGGGTCATATTCGAGGAGCCAAGACAGAAATCGCTCCTCGATTTTTACGCGAAGTTGCCCTTTCAGGAGAGGCTACGGTTGGAGAAATAATTACGATTAAGGACGTTTTTCGTCGAGGTGATATGGTGGATGTGATGGGGACTTCTAAGGGAAAAGGTTTTGCAGGAGTAGTGAAGAGACATGGCTTTGCTGGTGGACCTCGAACTCATGGTCAATCTGATCGTCTTCGCGCGCCTGGTTCCATTGGAGCCACGACTACTCCAGGGCGTGTTTTTAAAGGTGTGAGGATGGCTGGCCACATGGGAGTAGGACAAGTCACAGTGGTGGGTTTAGAAATTATCGAAATTGAACCGGAAAAAAATTTGATTGCCGTCAAAGGTGCTGTTCCTGGGCCGACGGGGGAACTGTTGGTGATTAGGAAATCAAAAAAGAAGAGGAAGGGGTATCACGAGCCTGAAATTCCGGTTATCCCTCACATCGGTGGAGCGGAAGAAGAGCCAAAGGAAGCTGTGGAGGGTGTCGTTTCAGAAGTCTCAGAAATCAAAGAGACAGAAAGTCCGGAGCCTTCTAAAGAAAGTTAAAAGTTCAAAGTGCAAAGTAAAAGATTTTGCATTTTTAACTTTGAATTTTTTAATTAAAAGAGGAGACTATGCCAAGGAAAACAGTAAGCAAAAAAATCGAAAATAAAGAAACAGAAAATAAGCTAATCACCGAAGTTTTTAATGCCGAAGGTAAGGTTGTCGGTGACGTGGTACTGGATCCTCGGATTTTTGGGGCAACCATAAATGAAGAACTGATTACCCAAGCGCTGAGGACTTACCAGGCTAACCAGCGTCAAGGAACAGCCGATACCAAGACTCGCGCGGAAGTTCGTGGCGGAGGCCGAAAGCCTTGGCGCCAAAAAGGGACAGGACGTGCCCGGCAAGGATCGATTAGGGCGCCTCATTGGCGGGGTGGCGGCATAATCTTTGGTCCTCAGCCTAAAGACTGGGAAGCGAAGATGCCCAAAAAAGCCCGACGTGCAGCTTTGATTTCCGCTCTTTCCGCCAAACAAGCTGAAAAAGCAGTGGTAGTTTTAGATACTTTAGAAATAAAAGAGGCGAAAACGAAGAAAATAGCCCAAATTTTAAAGAATTTACCTTTAAAGAAAAAGATTTTAATGGTTTTACCAAAAAGAGACGAGTTGATACTAAGAGCGTCACGGAATTTACCGAAGGTGAAATTGGCTTTACCTTCAGATCTAAATACTTACGAAGTTACGGCCAGTGAAAATTTAGTTTTGCCGAAGGAAACGTTGAAAAACATGGAAGATTTTTTCTTTAAGAGTAAAAAAGAAGAGGATAAGAAGGAATGAACATTTCAGACATTTTAGTTAGGCCAATTGTAACTGAAAAGAGTCTTGACGAAGTGAAAAATGACCGCTATACTTTTGAAGTTGCCAAGGAAGCTACGAAGGACGATGTTAGAAAAGCTGTGGAAACAGTCTACGACGTTAAGGTTCTTGCGGTAAGAACGATGATTAATAAGGGTGGGATGAGGCGAGTCGGCCGAAAGAGGCTAGTCGTGAAAGAAAGCAATTGGAAAAAGGCCATCATTCAATTGGCTAAAGGCCAGAAGATCGCCGTTTTTGAAATAGGAGTTGAAAAATAATGGCGCTTAAGAAACTAACCGGAACAACTAAAGTTCGTCGGTTTATGACTGGGCAAACTTTTGAAGAAGTGACCCGAAAAGAGCCTTTGAAAATTTTGCGCTTGCCGCTTTCCCAGACGGCTGGACGCGATGTCAGTGGCCATATCAGCACGCGTCATAAAGGTCACCATCACAAGCGATTTTACCGCTTAATTGATTTTAAACGGGATAAGTTTAATGTTCCGGCCAAAGTGGCGGCAATCGAATATGATCCAAATCGAAGTTCTTTTATTGCCCAACTTAATTATGCTGATGGAGAGAAAAGATATATCACTGCTCCTTTAGGTTTGGAAGTCGGTGAAGGAGTGGTTTCTGGGGAGAAAGTGGAAGCCAAAGTAGGCAACGCGATGCCTTTAAAAAATATGCCGATTGGAACAATCGTCCATAATGTGGAGATTACTCCTGGAAAGGGTGGGAAAATCGTCCGTTCTGCTGGAAATAGTGCTACCCTACAAGCTCTTGACGGAGGTTTTGCGATTTTGAAACTTCCTTCTGGTGAAGTCAGAAAGGTTTCTGCGGAAGCAATGGCGACGGTTGGGGTGGTTAGTAACCAAGATTGGAAAAATATCCATTGGGGAAAAGCTGGCCGAATGAGACATCGAGGCATCAAGCCAACGGTTCGTGGTGTTGCGATGTCTCCTCGCGACCATCCGCATGGCGGTGGTGAGGGAAAGAGTGGCATTGGTATGGCTTCCCCGAAGAGTCCTTGGGGCAAGCCGACCATGGGTAAGAGAACCAGAAAGCGGAAACGCTACTCAGATAAGCTGATTATCAAAAGGAGAACGAAATAAGGTATGAGCCGATCACTTAGAAAAGGGCCTTACGTTGACCCGAAACTACTTAAGAAAATTGAAAAGCTGAACGCCACAGGAAAGAAAGAAACCATTAAAACTTGGGCTAGGAATAGCCAAATCAGTCCGGAAATGGTTGGATCTACGATCGGAGTTCACAACGGGAAGACTTTTGTACCTGTTTTTATTACAGAACCGATGGTCGGACATCGTCTAGGGGAATTTTCCCCAACGAGAACTTTTCGTGGTCATGGTCGGGTTACCGCCCGAACGAGTTCGTTAACTTAAAGGATTTATATGGAAGTAATTGCTGAAGCAAAATATTTAAGAACATCACCTCGAAAGTTAATGTTAGTAGCGGCAAAAATGGAAAAGCTAAAGCCCAGTCAAGCCTTGGTTAGCTTGAAATTTACTCCAAAGGCGGCCGCGGCTGATCTTTCTAAGGCGATTAAGTCTGCTCTCGCGAACGCGGTAAATAACCATAAGCTAGCGGAGAGTAAGTTGGTTATCAAAAAGATTGAGGTTTTAGAAGGACCAAGGTTAAAGAGACAAATTCCTCGAAGCCGGGGCATGGCGCATCCAATTTTGAAGCGCACCTCTCATTTGAAAGTAATCTTAGAGGAGGAAAAGTAATGGGACAAAAGGTTAATCCAATCGCTTTTAGATTAGGACTGAACACAAAGTGGGCTTCTCGTTGGTTCGAAGGCTCTGATAAAAAATATAAAGAGTTCCTCCATCAAGACTTAAAACTTCGAGGCATGGTTATGAGAAAGCTTCGGAATGCGGGTGTGAGTAAAGTTGTGATAGAGCGGTCTATTAACAAGTTATCTGTAACGGTTCACGTTTCTCGCCCAGGAATGGTTATCGGTCGGGCGGGAACGGGTTTGGAAGAATTAAGGAAAAGCTTAGAAGCTTTAGCTGGCCAACCGGTTAAACTTAACGTTGAAGAAATTAAGAAGCCTGAATTGGACGCTTATCTTGTCGGACGATCAGTGGCAGACCAGATTGAAAAAAGAATGTCCGTGAGAAGAATTTTAGCCCAAACTGTGGATAAGGTGATGACTGCGGGAGCCAAGGGGGTAAAAATTATTGTGAGCGGCCGAATTAACGGGGCGGAAATTGCCCGACACGAAAAAAACGTCGCGGGAACAATTCCTTTACATACTTTAAGAGCGGATATTGATTTTGCTGCGGTAGATGCAAAAACAGCAACGGCTGGGGTCGTCGGGGTTAAGGTTTGGATTTGTAAAAACGAGGTCAAATAATTTTATGTTAATGCCAAAGAGAGCGAAATATCGAAAACAATTTAGAGGGAGTTGGGAAGGTGTTGCCACGCGAGGTGCGGAAATTAGCTTTGGAGAGTTTGCTCTGAAATCTCAGGAAGCAGGTTGGATTAGCTCTCGTCAAATCGAAGCGGCCAGAAGGGCGATGGTTCACTTTACCAAAAGAGGGGGGAAAATTTGGATTAGGATTTTTCCAGACAAGCCAGTTTCGAAGAAACCGCCTGAAACCAGAATGGGTTCTGGAAAAGGGGCGACTGATCGATATGTTGCGGTGATAAAGCCGGGGACTGTTTTATTTGAAATGGGTGGAGTTGGTCGAGACGTGGCGAAAGAAGCAATGCGGCTTGCGGCGATGAAATTACCCGTCGACGTTAGGTTTATTGAAAGGGATCGGGCTTAAAATGAAAATAGAAGAATTAAACACTAAAAATTTGAAAGAATTGGCGTCGCTTTTGAAAGAAACTCAGAAAGAATTGGTTAATTTGCGTGACCAGTTAACTTTGAGAAAGTTAAAAAATTTTGCTGAGATTGGAAATAAGAAAAAAGATATTGCTCGGATTCTCACCGTGATTGCTCAAAAGGAGTCAAAAGTATGATTGGGAAAGTTGTTAGCGACAAAATGGAAAAAACGGTGGTTGTGCTGGTGGAAAGATTGGTTCCGCATCCTCTTTATCGAAAGAGTTTGAAGAAATCAAGCAAGTTTAAGGTTCATGATGAGATAGGGGCAAAGCTGAATGATACGGTGCGGATTGAAGCTTCGCGGCCGATCTCTAAAGATAAGCATTTTAAAGTGGTTGAGGTTATAAAATAATGGTTCAGCATCGAAGTATTGTCGCGGCGGCAGATAATAGCGGCGCGAAAAATTTAATGATTATCGGTATCCCGGGCCGAAGCAAACAAAGGTTTGCTTCTGCGGGGGATGTCGTGACATGTGTGGTCAAAGGCGCTAATCCTAACGGAGCGGTAAAAGACGGCGAAGTGGTCAAGGCGGTTTTAGTGAGGTTAAAGAAGGAGCAAGGAAGATTGGACGGTTCTTACATTCGTTTTGATCAAAATGCGGCGGTGGTTGTCGATAACAACGGAAATCCCAGAGGAACTCGGATTTTTGGTCCCGTATCCAGGGAAGTTCGGGAGCGAGGTTTTATGAAAATCGTTTCCCTTGCAATGGAGGTTTTATGAAGCTTCGAGTAGGAGACACAGTTCTTGTAACTGCTGGGAAAGATAAAGGCAAATCAGGAAAAGTAGAAAGAGTTTTGGCGAAGGATAACAAGATAATCGTCGCGGGAGTAAATATTTACAAGCGCCACCTTAAGCCCAATGCCAAAGGGCAAAGTCAAGGTGGCATAATTGACTTGATTAAACCGTTGCCGATGGGAAATGTGGCCTTAGTTTGTCCTAAATGCAATTTACCTAGCCGAATCGGCTATAAAATAATTGATTCAAATAAGAAGGAAAGAATCTGTCGCAAGTGTAAAGAGGTTATTGAATATGTCAACGCTTAAGGAAAAATACGAAAAAGATATCGTCCCGGAATTGATAAAAAAATTTAGCTATTCTAATAAACTGGCGGTACCAAAATTATTAAAGATAACTATAAATGTTGGCTTGGGTGAGGCGACGATTAACCCGAAAGCAATCGAGGCCGTTGTTTCAGACTTGAGCCAGATCGCCGGCCAAAAACCAGTGGTGACTAAAGCAAAAAAAGCAATTGCCGGTTTTAAAATCCGGCAAGGCCAAGCAATCGGAGTGATGGTTACTTTGCGCGGTCAAAAGATGTATGATTTTCTAGAGAAGCTAGTTACAATTGTCTTACCAAAGGTTCGGGATTTTAGGGGAGTTTCAGAAAAAAGTTTTGACAAGCGAGGAAACTATACCTTAGGTTTGAAAGAGCAAGTGGTTTTTCCAGAAATTGATTATTCAAAAGTGGAAAAAATTAGAGGTTTGGAAATTGTAGTTAACACCAGCGCAAAGAATGACCAAGAAGCAAAAGCTTTACTAGAGTTACTCGGGATGCCTTTTAGAAAGGTTTCCTAAAAAACAGGAGTTTTTTAAGTTTTATGGCTAAGAAATCAAAGATTATCAAAGCAAATAGAGAACCAAAATATAAAGTTCAGCAACATAATCGCTGCTTAATCTGCGGTCGTCCTCATGCGTACATCCGAAAATTTGGCCTTTGTCGAATTTGTTTTAGAAAATTGGCGCATAAAGGGGAGTTGCCTGGGGTAGTTAAGGCATCTTGGTAAGGAGTATTAGCAAATATGTTTACGGATCCAGTGGCTGATTTTTTAACTCGTCTGAGAAACGCAAGTTTAGCAAAAAAGAAGGTTGCGGTAGTTCCTCATTCAAAGTTTAAAGAGGAACTGGCTAACCTTCTGCAAAAACTAGGTTTCATTGAAAAAGTTCGTGTTTCAAAAACTAAAAATGAAGCCGGAAAAGAAATCGAAGTGACACTTAAATATCAGGAAGACGGGACGCCCGCCATATCAAACATTGTCCGAGTTTCCAAGCCTGGACTACGAGTTTACGCTGGTAAAAACCAGCTTCCGAGAGTCCTCGGGGGGTTAGGTGTTTCGATTATTTCTACTTCTTCTGGAGTAATGACCGATAAGGAAGCCCGAAAGAAAAATTTCGGGGGAGAAGTAATTGCGAAAGTATGGTAGAATGAAAGGCCAGTTATGTCTAGAATAGGAAAATTACCAATAAAAATACCTCAAAACGTTACCGTCTCACTTGAGCACGGAAAAATTAAGGTGGTGGGTCCAAAAGGCGAGCTTTCTCGTCCGATCGTTCCCGAGGTAGAAGTATTAATTGAGGACGGGCAAATATTAGTTTCACAAAAGATGGAATCAAAAACTTCTTCTGGGATGCAGGGTTTGATGCGGACTTTAATTGCCAACATGGTTGAAGGGGTGACGAACGGCTTTAATCGCGGATTGGAACTTTCTGGGGTAGGTTTCCGCGCGGCAGTGACGAGCGGAAAGCTTGTTTTAAACGTAGGTTATTCCCATCCAGTCGAAATTACTGCCCCAGAGGGTATTAATTTTAATGTTTCGGAAAATACTAAAATTACGGTTTCAGGAATAAATAAGGAGTTAGTAGGCGAAATGGCTGCCAAGATTAGAAATGTCCGCCGACCAGAACCATATAAAGGAAAAGGAATAAAGTACCAAGGAGAGGTTATTAGACGCAAGGCAGGTAAGGCTGGTAAAGTCGCCGGAGGAGGAAAGTAATATGATTCACCAGAAGAATATCAATGACAGAGATAAAAGACACCTTAAAATCCGCGCCAAGATTTCTGGAAACCAAGATCGACCGCGGCTCTACGTTTTTCGCTCTAGTGC
>JAMCZT010000009.1 GCA_023485445.1 Patescibacteria group bacterium | reverse complement strand
AAGAAAACAAAATCAGTGATAACGGCGGGAACAGTGGAAACAATAACAACAGCAATAACGGAAATACGAGCAGCAACAGCAGTACGAACAATCCAACCGGTAGCACTAGTTCGACAACAAAAACTTTAAAAATTACCAACACTACTAGTAATCAAACGCTTAACTTAAAACGGCCAACGTTTAGAGGAACCGCTTCACCTAGTTCAATTATCTCAATTACCGTTAGGTCAAACACCATCACGAGCACAACTACCGCTGATGCGAACGGTAATTGGTCTTGGACACCTTCTGAAGACTTAGATGACGGAACCCATACTATTACGGTTTCTTCCGGCAGTTCCTCTTCAAGTGTCAGCTTTATCGTGAACGCTAGTGGTACCGCTTTACCAAACTCTGGTGAAACAACTCCCACAATAGCGTTGACAATAGTCAGCTTTTTGGCCCTATTAGGCGGGTTTGGATTACTATTAAAGACTAAGAGAAAAGATATAAAATTTAAACTTTAAATACTTAAGCTAATCTATCTGCTTGGCCGTCACGATTATACGCTTAGTTTTTAAGCCGGGAGGGAAACAGGTCATTAAACTTAAGGTTTTCTCTCCTTCCAAACTCCGGTTAACTATACCAACATCTTCTGGATTAACAACTTGACTACCAATAACTTTGTATTTATATAAGTTATCCCCCCAATTAACAGTAAGTTCGTCCCCATTTTTAAGACGGTCTAGGGTAGAAAAAATGGCTGAGTAGTCTTTGGGATTAAAAAACGACGGGAGCACAGAATGGCCGTAAATAAAGACGTCCCCCGCTTCCCCAGGCAATGAAGTACCTTTATAATGAGCCAAGCTATTTTTTAAAACCGGTAAGTAGTTCTCTTTAGAAAAGGAATCCACGTTTGTGGTTACGACAGCGTTTTCAATTTGCAAGGCGGGAATGTTCAAGTAAAACCTTTCCCAAATAATCTTTGGCTCCTCTCTAGTTGTCATACTTGACTGGCCTAAAACTTGGCCAGTGGGCATGCTGGAATTAAAACTCTGTTTATATTGAGGAGAATTTTCAGAGGTGATGAGAGTTAGGGGTTGGGTTCTTTCCTTAGGCAAATCTAATAACGGCAAATCTAACGTCCAAATGGAGTAAACCCAAACCAGATAACCAAAAAAAGAAAGGCTAATTAAAATCAATGAAAGGGAGATAACCTTTGAGAACCAGGCGGGACTAGATTTATACCGACCTTCTTGGGTTTTTTTAGTTACTTTTGACCGGCCTCTAACGTAAGAATACAGTGACATAACAATAGTGTAACAAGCAAGGAGGAGTCTTTCAAGTCGTGTTGCGATTTCGCCCCATTTCAAATATTAAAAAGCCAGGTAGTGAAGCTCATACGAAAATCAGTTTTTCGGGTTTTTAAATTTAGATCCAATACCACTAAATCTTCCAAGGCTTTTTTTATCTCCTCTACTTCCCAACTTTTGGCCCTTTCCTTCATTTTCTTGATTACGAAAGGATGAACTTTCGATCCTGTTAGTGCGTCTTCCTTAGCCGCCATTAAAAGCCGCAGTTCTCTTTCTAAAGAGGCAACGATAAATTCTGGAGGCGATTTTTCACTCAATAATTTTTCCAAAAGCTTGAGGGCTAACTTTTGATTCTTAAAACCGACCAATTCTGCTAATTTAAAGGTGTTTTCTTCCGTTAGTTCTTTAAATTCTAATATTTTGGCTTTTGGAAGTTTTGTTTCTACCCGTTTATCCACCCAAATAATAACATCTATTTTATTTGAGGAGACATCAATAACTTTCTTTAAGATCAGTTCTTTTGGAAAATACTCAATAATCAAAATTTTTTTTTCTGAAAAGAGGGGGGAGCGAGATAAAATTTCTTCCAACGCTTTCAGAGTTAAATCACGGCCGTTAACGGTTTCTACCTCGCCTTCAAACTTTGATTTTAAATCCAAGAGATATTTTCGGCTAGCTAATAAATTATTTCCATGAATAATGGTAAGCATTTTACCTCTCGGAGGAAGCAGAAGAAGTGGCTTGGCTACCCGCAACGGAACCAGCTAAAAATTCTTTAACGTAAGCATCAATCTCGTCAAAATTACCGGCAATAGGAGCGATTACCCAAGCCCCGCCGTATTCGCTCATAGGCGGATTATAAATTAAGGTTCCATTTTTAACCGTCGGATCAAGCACTAAAGTCCTAGCTTTAGAGACATCTAGACCTTGAGAAAATTTGTTAAGTGGCGGAAAGTTGATCACGTCTAAATCTGTTTCCAAAGTATCTCCCAGGCTACTTATCATCTGGTCTACCTTCCTCAGATCACTTAAAGTGCCCAAAGAAAGGGCCTTTTCCCGAAAAGCAAAGATAACTTTTTGTTGCCGCTTAGCCCGAGCGAAATCATTACCTTCAGGGCCGATGGCATGCCGGGAACGGGCAAATTTCAAAGCGGTAGAACCATTCATATGCTGTAAACCAGTATTAAAGTGGATGTGCTCATAGCGGCAATCATACGTCCCGTCGGGGCAATTTACGGTCTCTTTCCCTTCAATCGGGTATTCCCAGTCGTCAAAAGAATTCTCCACGTTAACGTCTATCCCCCCGACTGAATCAATAGCCTTCTCAAACCCATCAAAGTCGATTCTCGCTGTATAATGAATCGGGATATCGAGCGTTTTGCTAATTGTATCCCTAGCTAAACCCATTCCGAAACCATTAGGATAATCATAGGCGTCTCCAAGCGAGTAAGCCGAATTTACCTTTTCGTGCTGTTCTCCAATGCCATCCCAACCGGGAATTTTCACCCAAAGGTCACGGGGAACAGAAATAAGGGCTAGGTCATGACTTGTGGTATCGATTGAGGCGATCATAATTGTGTCGGACAAAAATCCTCCATTACGATGGGTTTTCCCTTCACGGTCTGTATAGGTATAAAGAACATCGGATCTTTTATCGATTCCTAAAAGAAGAATATTTGTTCTTCCGTCAGTTGATTTCAGTTCACCTTCTGGACTACGGATAAAAGAAAGGGCGGACATAGGAGCCCGTAAAACTTTAGAGATGATTGTCGTTGTTGGCCAAAAGAGCAAAAAGGCTCCGTAGCCAATCGTTAACATTAGAAAAATAATTAGGGAAATTTTAAAGATTGGATTCCTTTTTTGGCCGAAAGAATTACTCTTTTTACCTTTAGGGAGAGTCCCTAAATCAACATAACGCATATTTTTCCCCAAATACTAAAAGAAAAAATTGTGGCATCTACTTAAAGAGGTGCATCTTAATGCGTAAGCTATTTTACCATAGGGCGGTAATTAGTGCTAGACACCAAACCACAGAATTCCTGCGGATCCAAGCTCGCCGTGCCAACTAAAACGCCGCCTAGGTCAGCTTGGAAGAGAAAATCTACCACGTTATCTCTAGCAACACTACCACCGTACAATACCTTTGTCTCCCGATCAACAACCTGACGAATCTTCCTTGCCATTTCAGCGGCGTTCTCAGGAGTATCGGGTTGTCCAGTCCCGATTGCAAATGTCGGTTCGTAAACAAAAATTGCTTTATCCAGTGAATCCTTTGCAAAAATTTTAAATTTCTCGACTTGCTCCAAACTCTCGACGCAAACCAACGGAGTGATCTTGTATTTCAAAGCCTTCGCCGTTTTCTCCGCCACGGTCTGATCCATTTCCCCAAAAAATCTTCTTCTCTCTGAATGGCCAATAATAACGTAAGTCACTAACCCCTCGAGCATTTCTGCCGTGTCTTCTCCGGTGTAAGCCCCTTTTTCATAAATTGATAAATTTTGCGCTCCTAATTTAACGGAAGTGCCACCAAGCAACGAAAAAACTAATGGTAAACAAACGTGGGAAGGACAAACAACCACTTCTACTTCCGTTGCTTCCTCTAAGTTCGTTCGAGCAGTTCTTACCCACTCTGAAGCTTCTTTAATCGTCTTATTGGCTTTCCAATTAGCCACAATTAACGGTTTATTCATATATTTTCCTTTCCAAAGCGGTTATTCCCGGCAGAGGATTTCCCGCCAGAAATTCCAGCATCGCACCCCCGCCAGTCGAAACATGATCTATTTTTTCAATTAAATTTAGCTTTTCCAAAACTTCGATCGTCTCGCCGCCCCCCACTAAACTATAACCATGAGCTGAGGCAACTGCTTCCGCCAACGCTTTCGTTCCAACCGCAAAACGATCGTCCTCAAATAAACCCATCGGTCCGTTCCAAACAATTGTCCCCGCACCACTAATTAATTTTAAAAAAGACTCCTGCGTCGCCGGACCGATATCTAAAATAATTTCTCCTTGATTTAACTCGCCAATCTTTTTTACCGTGACTTGTGTGTATTCCTCGCCTTCTTTCTTTGCGACCACTACGTCTATCGGCTTTGTCACCTTAGGTAATCCGGAGATTTCTTCCATCAAGAGCTTTCCCCCAACCAAGACAGAATCCCCAACTTTAGCGAGATTATTAATAGCGGGCAATTTTGTTTCTATTTTTGCTCCACCGATAATGGCAACTAAAGGCTTCACCGGTTCTTCTAAAACCTTCGTTAAAGCGTCCACTTCCTTAACTAAGGTTATTCCCGCAAACGATGATAAAAACTGTGTAACTCCGACTACTGAAGCGTGTTTTCGATGGCATACCCCAAAAGCGTCATTAACAAAAATTTCCCCTAAGCCGGTAAGTTGTTTCGCAAACTCATAGTTATTTTCCTCTTCTCCAGGATTAAAACGAAGGTTTTCTAAAAGGATAACCTCTCCGTTTGAAAGATTAGCAAACTTTTTCGTCGCCTCTTCACTGAAAGGTTCCTTAATTAAGGGCACTTCTTGTCCTAAAAGGTCTGTCATTTTTCTCGCTATCGGGGCAAGACTTTCTTTTTCCACTACTTTCCCTCCCGGCCGGCCGAGATGCGCAATTAGGATCACTTTAGCTTGAGAGGCAAGAAGAAACTTAATGGTGGGAAGAGATTTCTCGAGACGAAAAACTTCGGCTACTTCTCCCTCATTAGTAAGCGGAACATCGAAGTCACAGCGAACTAAAACTTTTTTGTTAGTGGGAGAAATCGAATCAATCGAAACCATAAGTTAATAATAGCAGAAGATCGACTTTAAAATCAAAGCTTACTCTAAAAGTAACTGTGCTTCGTGAGAAAAAACTCTCAAGGCCTTAAGGGGAGGCAGAATAGAAAGTAAATATCTTAGCTCAATTAATTTTTTTAAGGCCATCGCAAGGTAGCCAGTGAAAATAATCCCAAAAACAGAGGCAATCGCGTAGTTACCTCCGATAGGAATGATAAAACCGGAAATCTTTGGATAATATTTTTTTAAAGGCCTACCGGAAATGGAAGCAATAATATTTTTTGCGATTAGGTTCCCTTGGTCGATCGCCGCTTCCGCTTGGCCAGGAACGGGATTGCCTGTTTTTTGGTCGATAAAACAAGCATTATCACCTAGTGCAAAGATTTCTTTTCTCTCGAGCGACCGTAAGTTCTCATCAACCGTCAAACGTCCTTTTTTATCAACCATCATACCAGACTCTTCGATCACCTGAGCCGCTCTAATCCCTCCCGCCCAAATTATCGTCGCGGTAGGAAGAACATGCCCATTAGCTAAAATTAACAGATCATTTTTTACTTCGGCAATCCCCGCCTGGGTTAAGATCTTAACACCTAGTTTCTCCAAACGGATTTTTGCTAAATTGGAAATTTTTTCTGATAGACCTGGTAAAAGGTTCAGTGAGGCTTCAACGAGAACTAAGGCCACCTTTCGGGGATCTAATCTATACTCTTGACTTAAACGATTGACGTAAACAATAAGCTCCCCAGCTAATTCCACTCCGGAGAAACCACCACC
>JAMCZT010000035.1 GCA_023485445.1 Patescibacteria group bacterium | reverse complement strand
TCCACTATCAGGATCTGTATCCCGATATTGAGTTGTTAAGAGGATACTGTATGGCCTTTAACCAAAAGTACAACTACAGGAGATTTCATCAATCTCTAGGCTATCAAACACCGGCAGAATATGTTAAAAGTAATGTAGTAACTAAGGAGCAAGTGTTACGTCATGTATAGGTCCTGCACACAAGCTTGACAGCCGACAGTAAGGTTGTTATATTAATAAAAGAGGTCGCTTGCCTTTCGAAATTTTATTAATTTACGGAGACCTGATGTTAAAGTTTTTAAAATGGAAGAAACATTTTAAATTTTCGTTTAGTAGTTTATGGTCGAAACTTTCTTCATTAGGTAATATTTTAGCTATTTTTATCACGCTCTTTGTTTTAGTTGTGATTTTAGTTTTAAGTTATTTTGGGCCTAATTCCGTTAATCAATTTCTTTCCTCGCTGTCGAATGTTTTTCCAAAAAGTACACCGAAGCCAGAAGTTAAAATTGCTGAGCCTCTTATTCCCCTAAAAAATTATAATAAGAATCTCCAAAATGGGCCTTTCAGCTGCCCAACAATTTTTTCTCTCTGTGAAAAAGATGGAGTATATAAAAACAACTCACTTTCCGGTAAAATAGGCAATGGATCTCCCGTTTTCGCCGCCTTTGAGGGGGAAGCGGAAGCGCTATCGTCAACTCATCCAAAATCCGACGGCACCACGGAAAATTTTAATCTGCTTATCTTGATTAATAAGGAAAGGGGTCTGCAAGCAAATTACTATTTTAAGGGAAAGGCGACTGCAAAAAAAACAACAGTTAAAGAAAGTGACAACATAGGGACAGTTAATGGCGAACCTATTTCCTTTATGGAAAATCAATCGTTTGTTTTTAAACTAATAAAAACAACGCAAGAAGGTGGGAAAATAGCTTCCCTTTCTGCTCAGGATTTTAGGTAAATGAAAGTAAAAACACTAAAGTTAAAAACAATTTTTCTTTCCCTTTTCTTTTTTTTGATCGGCTTTATCTTGTTTTCCGTTCATACCACTCCGATTTTTGCCGCCCAAACCATCTTTTCTGATGATTTCAACGGCAGTAATTGGAATATTTACGGAAGCCCGGGGTGCTTTGGTGGAGGTTCACCCTACGCCCAAGTTCCGCCAAACTGGACTGGCTGGAATCTCAGTCAAGACCGTTGTGTGCAAAAAGAACCTTTTACCGTCAAATCAGGCAGCAGCGTTAAATTCACCAATACTTTTAAAGGACAACCCCCAAATGCCGCCCTGGCGGGAATCTACCAAAGTGTCGGGGCTACCCCAAATAGAACTTATACCTTAAGTGGAGACAGCTTTAGGGGCTTTGATCGGAGTGCTGATTTTGTTGGGTTTCAGTTTTGTAGCGACAGCTCTTGCAATCCGATCGATTGGAAGGTTTTATACGGCATTCCTAACCACAACCCTAATAGTTGGTTTAAGTTTAGCCAATCCGCAACTGCCCCTTCCGACGCTAAAAACCTCAATGTCTTTTTAGCCGGAGGAATCAACGGCTTTGCTGCTAATACTCAATCATCTACTAATAATCAATCAAATGATACTTATTTTGATGATGTCAGTTTAACGGTTGATGACTTCCCCACCTCCGAGGAGTCAACGGTTCTTTTAGGAAGGGTCGCGAGAGTCAACACGAGTGGAAATATTGATTATTACTATGGTGCCGAATGCAATCCCACTGATGGAGGACTGCCAAACTATACTGTAACTTGGACTCAAAACAGCACTGATCACGTCCTTAGAGGTGATGACTGTGGTTTGGGCGGGCCAAGATATAGTTCTGAACATACCCTCAATCCTCTTGGAAGCAAAACTGGAACAAGCGTCACTGTAAAAATTGATATGGATGCTGATGTAAACGGTAATGAAATCCTTTTAACTGATTGGCAATTCGAAACTACAGAGGGTAACGGAAATCCCTACCCAAACTCAAAGCAAAGCGGAAAACTTAATCCAGGGGGTCATCAAGTCATTACAATTAATATCTTTCGCGACGGTGAGTTTAAATGGAATCATTTGTGGTTTTTTAGCCGAATTGGTAATCTCGCCACGTGTGAAAGTGTTAGCGCCCCTGACCATGTTATTGCTGGAGATCCATTTACGGCAGTTATTGGAATGAAAAATGTAGGTCTATCCACATGGACAATCAAAAGTAAGTATTATCTTGGTAGTCAGTATCCTACTGATAATACTATCTGGGGAAACAATCGTGTTAATCTGCCTTATGATTATATAAGCACAGACAAGGCCGCTGAATTTTCTTTTGAATCTACTGCCCCTAGTAGACTGGGTAAATACAATTTTTACTGGAAAATGTTTCAGGAGGGAGTAGAATGGTTCGGGCAGACCTGTGGAAAGGTAATTGACGTCGTGTCACCTCCACCCACTGCTTCAATTTCTGGCCCGACAACCGCCTACACTTACCAAGCGCTTACCTTTACTGGTACCGCAAACAGCAGTACAAGTAATCTCACCAGAGGAGACATTTACATCATTAAGACCAACGGTAAGGAGGCTCCCAAATGTCAAGGTAAAAAATATGAAGACAAAATCAAAAACCTTACTTGGTGTACTCTTATTCAGCAACCAATTTCCGGATCAAGCGGCACCTTTTCAGGAAACTACACTCCGACAGAAGCGGGAGATTATTACGTGGTAGTTAATGCCCTAAGCAGCGACGCTCAGTGTACCGGGAACCCTTTCTATCTTCCTCCTGGCTGGGCTGACTGTGGTCGAAAAGGCTCGATAGATTATCTAACTCTTAAAGTAACCGCTATGGGAACAGTCACTGGTTATGTTTGGAAAGACTCGGATGGTTCAAAAATTAAAGATGGAAGTGAGACAAATATGGCAAGTGTTACGGTTTGTCTAGGTGATACAAGCAATTGCCAAACTACCACCACCAGCGGTTATTCTTTTTTGAACAGCGTTTCTCCCAATGAAGGCCACACAGTGTCTATAACAATCCCAAACCACTGGCTATCAACGACACCTCCCTCAATCTCGGTATCAGTTACTCCAGGTGGAACAGCCTATGTCAACTTTGGTCTCAATGACAAGCAACTAGGCTGGTTTCAAACAGGAGGAACGGGGGATGTGTACGCCGCAGGCAATGTAACCGTCTCCCAGATCGGCTATGAGGCGTCACCTGCTAAATTCATGCTCTCTCCTGAAGGTGTCTTATCTTCTTCCGGAAGTGCTACGATAAATCCTTCCACAGCTGCTCCTGGTAAGCGAGTACAAAATTATCCTCTCGCCTCACCAAATATTAGTTATAACTATTATCGTAACCTAGCCACCCAAACTAACGTTACTATAAATCCTATTATTAATAACAATATTTACAGTCTTTCCTCGCAAAATAACCCCACTCAACTTTTCTATGAGTTTAAGTCAGGCTTTAATATTGAGTGCCCTGGAGGAGCTGCCGCGAGTCTGGGTACCGTTATACTTGCTGCACAACCCAAACCAATGGGACCACCCGGCTCATCCTCCAACTGTTCTGCGGGTAAATGGACAATACCAGCTAATAATCAACTAACCATCTTTGCTCTAGGCAACTTGACGATTAAAAGCAATATCGTTATCCCAATTGGGAGCTCACTTACAGTTATTTCTTCAGGCAATATTACTATTGATCCAGAAGTCGGAAACAGTTCTATGGATGAAACTGATTCTAGTTTTAATGATCCTAGCCTTGAAGGGGTTTATATCGCTGACGGAGGCATAACCGTTGCCGCGCAGGGGCCAGGATCCACAGAAAAAAGGTTTATCGGCAAGGGAGCCTTTCTTGCTTTAGGAAGTGAAGGTCTCACTTTAAATCGTGACTTGGATAGAGGTTCAAATAGGTTCAATATGGATTTTCCAGCTGAAAAATTTATTTACCGACCAGATCTTCTCGTTAACGCGCCTAGTCTTCTCAAAAAAGCTTCCTACACCTGGCAGGAGACGTCTCCTTAGTTTCTCTTTCCAAATACCCTCTGGACTTTAAGTTAAAAAGGTATCATAATAAATATACTAGGGGGTATATTAAATGCTTGAGGGAAAAACAAAAGCTTTTTTTGATCTAAAGATTTACTTAGATTATTTCCAAAACCTGAAAAAGAAAAGGCTACCTAAAAACTTGTTAAAATCTGTTAAAAAATATAATTTTAAGGTTGAAGATGTCCCTGGATTGATATTGTTAATACTTATTTTTTCTATTCCTCTGATTTATTCCAACTTTACTAGTTCGCCGTTTGGCTTAACCAAACTATTGCTTATCATTTCCTTAGGCCTGCTTAGCTTACTATCGTTTTCCCTTATCCAAAAATTCAAAATTAAATTTAGGGGCGGATATTTAGGACCGTTTATCTTTGCCCTGGTTTTAGTCAACCTTTTTTCGACTCTTACCAGCCAAAACCCTTACCTGGCTTTTTTTGGGACATACCCAAACTTCACCGACGGCTTGTTCTCAATTTTGACTTTGTGTGGACTTTATTTCCTATTTATTAACATCCTGGCAAAAGAAAAAGTTGAAGCCATGGTTAGCGGGCTAGTATTCGGGATTTCTCTGGCGACTATTCTCACGTTAATCCAAAGCTTTTCAAAAGAAGTTACCAACCTGCTCGGCCTATCTTTAGGGGAAAACGTCCTTGGGTCAGTGGAAAGTTGGCGGGTAATTTTACTTCTTAGTTTGCCCCTCAGCCTAGCCCTCTCCCTAAAAGCTAAGTCAAAATTAAATAAACTAATTGGGATTGCCAGCCTAGCCATCGGTGCTTTCACCTTCCTGGTACCCCAAACTGCTATCCTCATCCAAGCAACAGCGAGTACCTTGAGTTTTTCCGAAACAATTTCAACTGTTGAAAAAATTATTAAAGCCCATCCTTTATTTGGCGCTGGCCCGGCTAATTTCGCCAACGCTTACGAAATGGTTAAAAGCCCAGATACCTATACCAAGGCCGAAGCCGTTCCCTTTAATGAATTTTTCCAAAAAGCAGCGGTATTGGGAGGGGTAGGAATAATCGTTTACCTCTCTCTAATAGGCAGTTTTATAAAGCTTGGCCTCCAAACGTTTAAAAAGGCAAAGGAAGGAGTAACTTACCTAAACTTAACGATCTTTATTGCCGCTCTCGGTTATTTTATTTATCAGTTTTTCTCTCCAACTAATTTTCTAGTTGATTTTTATGGCTTTATCCTAATCTCGCTTTTGGCCGTCGCTTTGAGCGAAAATGCAACAACAAAAGTTAAAAAAACTATTCCTCTCAATGGCTATCTCGCGGGTTCTGCCATTCTGATTACTTTGGCGGTATTCTATCTAATAGGACGATTTTACGTCGCGGAAATAAATTTCACGCAAGGTTCAAAGTTAAAAAATGCCGGCAATGATCAGGAAGCGGCGAATAAAATCGAGACTGCCGTCAGTTTAAACCCTTTTCTTGATACCTATAAAAAAGAGTTGGGACGAGCCAAAATTGCCCTGGCTTTAAACAAAACTACTGCGACAGGCCCCGCCACTCCTGAGATAGAAGGTCAGCTCCAAGAAGGTATCGACCTCGTTAAAGAAGCTATAAAACTAAATCCTTTCGTGAAAGATAACTATTTAGCTCTTACTCAGGTTTATTACAACCTTTCGTTTGCAAACAACGCTTATTCATCCCAGGCCTTAAATTCGGCCAAAGAAGCGGCTTCTTTGTTCCCGACAGATTTAGGAATAACGGCTAATTTAGCGATCATTTACGAAGAAACGAACAATTACGACCAAGCAATTGAGATTTACCAAAAACTTCTTAGCAACATCCCGGATAAAACCTTAGTTTACGCAAGAATTGCCTCAGTCTATGAGAAAAAACAAGACTGGACAAAAGCGATCGACAACTGGGAAAAAGTCCAATCACTTCAGCCTAGTGATGAAATTAAAAGTAAGATCGATGAGTTAAAGAAAAAGCTGCCAGAAAACAAGTAAAATTTTTTAGTTACATTTCATCTTCTTGACTTATCGTTATCCCTTCCTATAAAATAAAAACAGAGGGCTGCCTCCCTGGTAACTATCTACTTATTGGTGCAGTAATTCATTCTATCCTCTTCCTCATTTTTAATTTAGCAAAAAAAATGATTTTACTTGTGGATGATTCTCGTCTATCTAAATATCTCAATCAGCCTATCAAGCATGCTTTCTTGATAATTATTTTTGCCATTTTAGCAATTAGTCTCGCGGTAACTGTATTCATTTTCATACAGCCAAGTGCAAATAGCGCTGTTTTGACGACCTCAAAAAAAACTTCTTTAGAATATTTGAGCGCGGACGAACTCCCAATCTTTCCTAAAGCCGAATCATTTACTCCTAAATTAGAAAACTCCCCTGATGTAAGCAAGAACGCAAAATATTACCGGCTAAATGGAACAAACAAGCTCGAGGAAATTTATTCTTGGTACAAAGCCTGGTTTGATAAAAACGGTTACCCAACTTCCGAAACTAAAAACCTAGACGGATCCTGGAGCATCGCCGCAAATACGGATAAGGAAACGAAAGCTCTCGTCGCTGGTTTTTATCAAGATAATTATAATGTTTTAGAAATCCGGTAATAAGTGAGGATTTTTCATGAAAAAAGTAGCCCGCATACTAAAAGTAAGTTTTTTTAGCTCCTTGATTACAACGCTTCTCTTTAGCTTAACCGTTATTTTTTCTTTTCCTGCAAGCGCCTCTCCGTCTTTGAAAGTTAATTACCAGGGGAGGCTAAAGGACTCAGTAGGAAATTTTCAAAACGGCACATTTAATTTTAATTTCAAAATTTGCTCCAATAATAATTCCCTTGCCAGTTGCGCTCCCGTTTGGGCGCAAGCGATGAGCAACGTCCAAGTCAATAATGGTGTTTTTAACGTCGCTTTAGATATCAACCCGGCTAGCGTTAACTATTTTAACAGTAAGGAGTACTATCTTGGCATTAATGTCAACGGCGGGCCGTGGATGACGGCTGACGGAACAAATTTACCTCTATTGACTTCCTCCGCCATGTCCGTTACCTCTTCATATCTTGCTGGAGCGGCCGCCAATTCAAATGTCTTGGGAGACTTGTCCCTTTCTTCCCCCTCACCTTCCACAGGAATAATAAGCTTCACCAAGACAAACGCCGGAGATCCTTCGATCGTTGGCAGCTGGCGGATAAAAACCTGGAATAACTCTAGTGACTATGGTCTCGGAATAAATGGTGGTACTCAATGGTACTCTGCGTGGAATAACCACGCTTGGTATTCAGACAGTAGTGGAAGCTACGTCCAAACAATGCTCCTCGGGCCGACAGGGATGCTTACGGTAAGAGATAAAGTTAAAATACAAGGTGCAAGTAATGGTTGGGGAGACACTGTTATTAATGGACGCGTTTGGTCGGCAAGTAGCAACATACACCTTTCTCCTCCAGGTGGTTTTGGGGTTTATATTAATTCTGACTACCGAGAGGCTGGAGGGGGAGGTGGAAATACTAATCTTTACGTAAATGGTGACGTGATCTCTTCCAGTCGAGTAAGAGCAGGAACCACTCCATTCAATGATGATAATATTTTTAACGGACCGACTACCACTGGACTAAGAGTATCCGATAGATTACTTTACGTTGGACCTTCAACCGCAAATCTTCCTCAAGGGAACTTAACCTCATCAGATGCTTGGGCCGCTTTTGGTACGGATTGGGGGTCTATGCCTTCATCTAACCGTAAGTACGGAGCGATTGGCGTTGGGACAGTCGCCGGCATCCAGGGAAAATGCGATTACGGAGATATTTTTGGATTGGGCTGGTGTTGGGGAGCTTTAGGCTATAATGATGGGACTAATTATATAGGAGTTTACGGAAAAAGCGGCAACCCTGGATATGCGGGATATTTTGAAGGTGGGGTTAAGACAGTTGGTTCTCTTACCGTTACAGGCAAATTAGGAACATCTGGTTTTGCCGCAGATTCTGGTTATCCATCGGGCTGGGGAGGAGGCATTCATACCTGGGACATTTATGCCGAGGGTGGATTTGGTGCGGGAACAAACGGTTCTGTTAAAGCTTGGTTCAACAGAAATGGGGATGCTAATTTTAGCGGTACTCTTACAGCAACCATCAAAAATTTTGAGATTACTCATCCTTTAGATCCAAGTAAAAAGTTAGTTCATTCTGTTCTTGAAGGGCCTGAGGCAGCTGTCTTTTACCGAGGGGAAGCCAAACTAGTTAACGGAGAGGCTACCGTTACGCTCCCAAATTATTTTGAAGCTTTAACTCGTGAGGAAGGTCGGACAGTTTTACTGACTCCAAAATTTGAAGCTGATAACGAAACAATCAGTAGTTTAGCAGCTTCCATAGTGAGCAATGGAAAGTTTAAAGTGCGCGCAGTGGATCACGCAAACCCTTCTCAAAAATTTTATTGGGAAGTAAAGGCAGTACGCAATGATATCCCTCCATTACAAGTTGAAAAACCTTAAGGGCTAAAATTAGAAATTTGCCTACAAAGAGAGGCCTGATTAAATGAAAATTAAGTGGTTTAAACATTTTAGTCCTTTAGTCTTTATTTCTATTTTTCTCCTTCATTATCTGCTGTTTCCTTTACCTTCTTTTGCTTTACTTACTGATGGAAACAACAGTATCCAGGATGAAGTCATGGACGAAGGAGGGGGGCCGGTTAACGGAGGAACTTACGCCCAACCGAATTCGTCTTTGGGACAAACAGCCCAAGGGGACATTAATGACGGTTCCCGTCATATTCTCGGCGGGCACACTTACAAGGAAGAATCTAGCCCCATAACTACCGTTACGGTCACGTTTTCCGGTCAAATTTGGGTCGAGAACGAAACCAACCCGGATTTTGTAAAACAGGCGACCGAATCAGCATACCTTGGAAACATAAACATCTCTTCTAACAGCGTTTTTGGCCAAACCTTTTCCTGCGCGTCTTGTTCTTCTTATACCTTGACCGCCGACGTGGCTGCAGGTAGTTATGCCAATCTCTATTTTTCTGGAACAAGCAATGGCTATTCCATTGTTGGGTGGGACGAAGGTAATATCGCTTCTCCTTCGGCCTCTGGGTTTGGAAACTACCAATCTATTTCTACCATTTCCGCTAATACCTCAAAAACTGTTAACATCGCCGTCACACTTGGAAGTTGGTTTCAGGTTGATTCGGGGGATCTCTCCGTCGCTTCTGGAGACCTCCAATCATTAATCCCTTCTCCAGGATATCCTTTTAACCTCGGGGCAACTAAAAGCGTCCTAATTTCGAAGAATGACGTTAGCTTAGGTAACGACACCACCCCTTCAAATCAACTTTTCAAAGTCAAATCCTACTCTAACGCCCAGACGTCATTGAATTACGACCACTTTTATAATCTGGCTAATAAGCCCACCACCCCGACCCTTAATCCCAGCGGCAACGCCGCTCCGGCAAGCGGAATTTACTACGCCAGCGGAAACCTAACCATCGATCAAGATTGGAACTTAGCCAGCGGCATGATCGCTACCATTTTTGTCAATGGTGATTTAGAGATAGATAATAAAATTATCGTTCCTGTTACAAGCAACATTACCTTTATCGTTAAGGGAAACGTCAACATTAGCGGCGCTTTGGTCGATACTAATCCAGCTAACCCGACGATCGAAGGAATTTTCCTCTCGGATGGGTCAATTAATACCAATTTTAACGCGAATCCTTCCTCAAACCGCTTAGTCGCTCAAGGAATATTTGCCGCGGGAGGTGGGTTTAACCTCACCAGAAATTCAAACGGATCAGTGCCTAGCGAACAGTTTACTTACCGGCCCGACCTTTTAATCAATATTCCGGACTTCCTCAAAAAGTCAGCTTACTCCTGGCAAGAAATTTCCCCTTAAACCCCTAGAACTTGAAAAGAGTAGTCAAGCAACTCCTGAGTTTCCCCAAAGTGATTGCCGCTGTTAAGCACCACTGTAATCACAGTGTGCCCGCCACGGGTTGCTGCCCCGACCAAACAGTATCCAGCGGCATCAGTATAACCAGGCTTAACCCCGATAAAACCCGGATAAGTATCAAAAAGAGATTTAATCAGGTTAATCAAGTAATAACTTTTGTGGTCTTCGTTTGCCGGAATCTCCACGACCGTCTTGTTGACCGTTTCTCGAAAAGCAGGATTATCCAGAGCAGTTTTAGCGATCACCGCGATATCGTAAGCGGAAGTGTAATGATTTGGTCCGCCCACCCCGTGGGGATCGATATAGTGGGTGTCATTTAAACCTAGTTCCGTCACTTTTTCATTCATCCAATTTACAAACCTCGCCGGGTCACCCCCTCCCACGGCAGTAGCGATTGCCATCGCCGCGTCGTTTCCTGATGGCAGCATCATACCATAAAGTAAATCACGAAGAGGGTGCCTTTCCCCAGGCGACAGACCCATTACTGTAGAACCTGGAGGAATATTTAAGGCTTGATCTGATACCGTAATCGTCTCGTTTGGATTCATCCGCTCCAAGGCCACTAAAGCTGTCGTTATTTTAGTTGTGCTGGCTTGAGGAAGCCGCCAATGGGAATTTTTCTCATAGATTATTTTTTTGCTGTTAACCTCAATCGCTATCGCACTCATCGCGGAAATATTTGGCGCGGGAAGGTCGGTATTTATTTTTTCCGTTGGCAGCCACCAGTTCGCTGAAGCGTCAGCGCTCGCCACCTTTTCTTCCACCTTCGGAATTTGTTTTTCGTTTGGAATACTAGACACAGGAGGTTTAGAAGGTGGAACAGTTTTTTTGGAAGATACAGTAGGTAGAATTTTCGGCGGGAAGTTTACCGGCGAGTTAAAAAACGGCAAGGTAAAAATAAAAGAAAACACGGCTATGCGAGCCAAGAAAAGGTGGCCTTTTCGAAAATGGAAGTAACTTGAAAATTTCGGCCAAAACAAGCCTAATTTACCCCCGACCCAGCTGCCCCATCGATAAAAAACCATTTTCTGATGACGGAGTATGGCCCAGAAGATTCTTGGTTTTGACGCAGTCGGAGAAAAAATTAACCTCTCGAAGAGAAATCTTTGCCCTCTAGGTTTTCCCATAGTTGGCCAAATCTTGGCCTAAAATACCGCATCTTTTGAAGATTATTGGAGAAATCAAATTCAAATAGCCCTCTACTACTCGAATCAGGGAGTTAAGAGTTACAGATACAGCTCGGAAACATTTTAAGGCTAAAAAGAAGAAAGGGCAACAAACAAAGTAGGGAAAGAAAGAATGATTTTTTCAAAAATTCCTAGAGATTTGACATCTCTAAGCGAGAGTGCTAAAATCCACGCCTAGAGGATATCTTTACTACATTAATTTCGTTTTCAGCTCAAACTTCTGAGGAGGAGATCAGAAATGATATCAACGGGAACAGGGGAAGAAATCCATGCGATCATTGGTTTCGTGGAAAAAGCAGAAACTGCGCTATCCGAGGTAGAAGCAGCAGGTAGACGCATTGAAGTTACAGGTACACCAGAAACTCTAGTGCTTCAGGGAGATCTTTTCAAGACGGCAACACAAAACCTTAGAGCGTTGGTCGAAACTGTCACCACAAAAGTAGAAATCCTGGTTACTAGGGCAAGTGGAACGGGTGAATACAGCGACCCTGAATTCCAGGCAAAAATCAGTCAAATAGCCGAAAGATTAACTCCGATAAGAAGCTCTCTTCTTTCTTTCTATTGAAGCAGAACCAATAAAGCCAACGATAGCTTTTACTAGTAAACCGTTGGCTTTTTCATGGGATTATTTTAAAACTTTCCTTCTTCCCACTCTAGGAGTAATCAAATTTCGCCGTTCTCCAAACCATTGTCCCATCCAAGCAAAGGTTATCCCAGCAAAGAAACCGCCGATATGCGCCCAATAGGCGACTCCGCCACTAGCCATCGTCCCCTGGACCACCGTCACAGCACTAGCAATGACTTGGACAATAAACCAAATAAATAAAACGGCATAAGCCGGTAAATCTATCACGATCGGTAACCCGATCGGCAAAAGATTTTCTACCTTGGCTTTTGGAAAGAGAAAAAAATAAGCTCCCAGGGTTCCGGCGATTGCCCCCGATGCCCCTAAAACTGGCAGGGGAGAATTTGGCATCATTAGATATTGGACAAAACTTGCCAAAAAACCTGTCGCCAAATAAAAAATTAAATAATTTATTCTCCCGAAAACCCCCTCCACGTTATCCCCAAAGATCCAAAGAAACCACACATTCCCGATAAGATGTAGCCATCCTGCATGAAGAAAAAGGGAAGTAAAAAAAGGAATTAAGGTATAAAAGTCTCCAAAATTAACTTTGGAGGGAATTAGTGAATAGGTCAAAATAAATCTATCGATATTAGGTGTCGTCAACTCAATAAAAAATACCAAGAAATTAGCCGCAACCAACAAAATTGTCACAAAAGGAAAATGCCGTGCGGGAGGGTTGTCTCTCAAAGGTATTAAAACCATTTTTTAACCTAACCTTTTTCTTTTTTTAAGTGCTAAATAGTATTCAATATCGCCTAACGAGATGAAACCTAAAAATTTCTTCCCTTTTACTACCGGCAGACGTTCTTTACCGCTTCCGCTGATCTTTTTCAAGGCCAAAGAAGCCTTATCCGTCGGCAACACATCCACTATTTCTTTTTTCATCACGTCTGTCACTTTTAACTTTGGCCATTCTTTTTCAGGAACGTCTTCCACCACCGAAGCGCTAACAACCCCAAGGATTTCCCCATTCTCCACCACCGGAAGTTCGTCAGTTTTTAATTTTAAAAAATAGTCATCGACCAATTTTTTTATTGTCGTCTCTGGTGAAACGGAAGCCGCTTCCTCCGTCATTAGCTCCTTTACCTGCGTCTCACCAAGATCTTCCCTAAACTTAACTTGTTGATAACTGCTTTCTGCCGCCTGAGACAAGAAGAAACCGATCAAGATCGCCCAGATTCCTCCGATTAGATTATTAAGGGAAATCTCAAAGACACCGAAAAAAATTAAAAGCAAAGCTAAAATGTGACCTCCAAAAGAAGCGTAACGAGTGGCTTTTCGCAGATCCTTAATAAAGTACCAAATGATTGCTCGAAACACCCTTCCCCCGTCTAAAGGGTATCCCGGGAAAAGGTTAAAAATTCCCAGCCAAAAATTTATCACTGCCAGGGTTGAGGTGACGGCGACAAAAGGCAAACCCAAGTGGCGATAAAATCCAAGAAACGAAAGCGCTTCAAAAAAAGAGGCAATCACCAAGCTGCTTAAGGGGCCCGCAATCGCCATCTTAAATTCTGCCTTGGCAGAAGGCGGTTCGTCTGTCAGTTGGGCGGCGCCGCCAAAGAGAAACAAGGTAATCTTATTTATGGAGACGCCATTGGCCCGGGCGACTAGAGAATGGGCAATCTCGTGACCTAAGGCCGAAATAAAAAATAAAACGGAAGTAATCACTCCTAAGATAAAATTTGTCGTCAATCCTAGTTGAGGAAAAGCCACCGGAAAAACTCCCATGGCCAAAGACCAAGTGACTAAGAAAAAAATTACGAACCAAGAATAATCAATGTAAATATCAATCCCAAAAATCCTAATTAACTTTATACCACCCCCAAAAAACATAATTACCCCCTTTAGTCAGGGAAATCGTAACGGTCTAACTTTTCGATTGTTTCTAAAACATCGTTTGCTGAATTGAACTTCCAATTTGTCGGCAGCTTTGAAAATTCGTCTATCACTTCCCTTGGGGCAGAAATGTTGATCGCGTGCTCAATAATTTTTTCTTTCTCCGTTGGAAAATCCATTCCTTCTAAATAAGAAGCGATATTTAAGTCGTCAACTTCGAAGGCAGCCGGATCCGACATCGTTTGGAAATGCGGCTGGCAAAAGTTTGGATCCTTTTCATCCACCTCTTCGATAGAATTGGAAAAGCTCATCACGCATTTCGGGTCAGGGTCGTGACTAAAACCAAAAGTATGGCCTAACTCGTGCACCGTCTCCTTTAACACACGGCTATAAAAAAGACTGTCATCTAAATCAACCAAATGATAGATAGAAATAACCGCTCTTTTTCCGCCTAACTCCGCTTCACCAAAAACGAACCTCAAATCTTTTGAATACAAGTCGACCGGAACAACACCCACGATCTTTTCCGCGTCCAGTGGAATTATCTTATCTAATTCGGTTAAAATCGTCTTTGCCTCATACTGGCTTCTCCTCGTATCGTAAGCTTGATCGGGAATGGGTAGGGGAGAGAGGATTTTAACCTCTAAGTTAAATTTGGTTGGCAAGTCTTGTGATAATTTCCCCAAAACCCAATCAGGAATAAGGCCGAACGGTTGAAGATAAATATATTTCATAATTTATTCCATATTCACAATCATACCTTCAGTTTTTCCCGCCGCCGCAAAGTCGAGAAGGGTACGGCCATCCATCCCTTCTAAAACCAATCCCACCAAAACTCCATCATCCGTTTGTTTCAGATAAATATGTTCCGGACGGATAACGCTATGGGTAATCGTCGCCGGTTCCGTGTCGTTAACTTCTCCCACCGTCACATCCACCGTTGGAAAATTTTCATCTTTCAAATCTGGTTCTATCCCTAGTAACGGCTGGTACTTCGCAACCACATGGCTGCCAAGTTCCTTGTCTTCATAAACCAAATCTATTACTTTTGCTTGGTTCATCGCGCTAAAATCCGCCAAAAATTTTTTCCAGTCCTCCTTTTTGATTTCCTTTAGCATTTCTTGCCTCCTTACTCCACTCGCGGTGACTGTTGAGGATGGATCCGGCGAAATCTCATCGGTTGGTTTATCTCGGTCAACCTTTTCCGCCGTTCGAATTCCTTTTTTTCTTTTTTTGACTTATCTTTTTTCACTTATCACTCCTTTGTCAATTAAGTCATTTTGGATAAGGTTGGTCAGGCCTTTTGGGATAATCTTCCGGCAACCCGTCATAAGTTTTTGAGTCCTTGGCCTCGTCAGTGGTAGTTTCCATGTGTCCGCAGTTATCGCAAACCCATCCCTCCGGGTGTTTCCGCATTGGTTCGTTGCATCTGGGACATCTCGGAGTTTCTTCCATATAACCCCCTTTATTATTTCTTCTTTAGAAAAGGTAAACCTGTTCTTTCGTTTTCTACTACCTCAAATCCAGCCGGAAGCTGGTCCAGCGCCGATCCAGGTCTGATATCCTGGGCAAAGTAGAAAATAGTTTGGCCTTTGCCCGTACTCTTTAGAGTTACCGTCCTAGAGTGAAGGTAATAAGTTTTTCCACTCTTTTTCGAAGTATAATTGTAAGCCATAAATCGTCACCTCCTTAAATAAATTTAAGATTATTTTCCCTTTTCCTCTCGTTTGATCACCTTGACCATATTGTGCACGTCAACTACCCCTGGCACCCACCAAGCGTCATCACCTGCTGCGTGTTTAATTCTCTTGTTCGTTACTTCTCCTTCAAGGTAAACTTCTCCCGCTTCTGCCCGAACATTGATGTTAATATCCCAAGGAATTAGCGGGTCATTATCAATGTTTGTCAGCACCATGTTAGTAATGTCTTCATCAGTTGGCAAAGTCGCCGCGGTGTAGGGAGGAGCCCAAGGCGTTGTCCAGGGCCCACCCATCGGAGCACCCCAACCATAACCGTGGGGAGACGTCATCGGACCACCGCAAGCAGGACACATTCCGGGCCCATAACCATTAGTCATCTAATTTTCCTCCTTTTTTAAAATTAGGTCTTATAAACTACTTTTTCATGCTCCCGTACCAAGCATCAAGCATTCTGGCTACTAAATCTTTCCCCCCTAGACCAATCGCCAAACCGATTCCCAATGCTAAGGTTGCGACAACCCCTAGGAAAAGAATGTTAACAATGTCTCTCGCGATATTTAATTCGTTCAAAGCGGCTAAGATCGCAAAGATAATAATCGCCCAACGAGAAACTCCCGCGATTACGTTGCTTCCCGTCACGTTAGCACTCGCTAAAGCACCACGCACCAATTCCGCGATAAATCCCGCCACAATTACTCCGATAGCCAGGATTAGGATGGCCGCAATCACTTGGGGAATGTAAAGAAGGATACTGTTAAGGACGCTCGAAACCGCTGGCAAACCTAAGACATTAATAGCCGCGACAAAAGATACTAAGATTACGAACCACTTCACCAAGGCGGCTATCGATTCGGAAGGAGAAAGCTTGATCCCTGCGTTATTTAGAAACTTATCCATTTCTGCTCGATCGGCGGCGCGGTTAAAGGAAACGGCGTCTAAGATTCTTCGAGCAAGGCCAGCAAGGATAATAGCCACGAACCAACCAACGACAAAGATGATGATCGCAGCGATCAGGTTTGGAATGTAAGCGACCGTCGTGTTGGCCGTATTATTAATCGCCCTATTAATCGCATCTCCCCAGTCACTGATTGGGGTCACTTGGTCATAAACAACAGGTTGTTGTGCTCCAACAGGCATAATTTTCACCTCCTTTAACAAAAATCGTTATTTTCCACTATTTTTTCTCGTTTCCTCTTTTGCTTCTTTCAGCTCGACTTGTTCCCAATTTGCGCTATTTGAATCTAAGGACTTTCTTCTGGTAATATCTACCGCTTCAGTTTGTCCATATCTGATCCCTAAAGCCTGCCCATATGGATCTACCTGGTCTTGATCAGGCGTGGAAGAATCCCCACCAGCTGTTTCTTCTCCCGTAATTTCCGCGTCCTCCCAATAAGCTTCTGAGTCGTCACCGCTCAATCGCTGAGAAGTAAAAGTGTAATTCTCTTTTTTGCGCCTTGATTTCCTTTCACCAGAAATCGTCGCGTCTCTCGTCGGCCCCACTTTCCGAACCCCACTTTTTCTTTTTGACATTGTCTCCTCCAATAAAAAACCATCGCCTTCACTCTGGTACCCTCAAGAAAATTTTGGGAACGAGCTTTTTTCGATGGCTTCAACTTGTTTCTAGAGTTTCGATGTCAACTTAGCATAAGCCTAGGGGGACTTCAAGAGACAACCTTATCTTCTTTTTTAGGCTTAGGGGGAACTTTGTAGCCTTTCTTCCTCGCTTCAGAAAGGCCAATCGCAACCGCTTGTTTCCGTCCGGCAATTGTCTTATACCCCCAGCCTTATACTTATGGATCGATTCCTTAACCAACTCCTGGGTCTTTTTTCCATATTTAGCCATTTTTGTCTTCACCACCTTCCATTCGTCGCCTAAAAAATACAATTTTCAACTTTGTTCAGTAAAGACAGAAGCAAAGGATTAAAAAATCACTGCAAAAGTTCAGATACATATTGGACTTTGAATTTGGTACAACACTACCAAACCGCATAAGTCCCTTAACAAATTGCCTCCTTTGCGATATTATTTAAACACTTTTATCAATGACCCTCAAAAGTCCAATATGTTATGGACCTCTACACCACCAAGAAAGCCTAGTCAATTTGTGGTATAATTATTTTAGAAAAACTATGGAAAGCCAAATCAAGCATCTTTACCGATCTGAAAATGATAAAATCATTGCCGGGGTAGCCGGAGGATTAGGGGAGTACTTCGAAGTTGATCCTACGCTAGTCCGAATAGTTTTCGTTCTGTTAACGCTCATTAGCGGCGGGCTCGGTATCCTTTTCTACATTATCTTAGCCATTATCCTTCCTTGTTGCCCTGAAAACGAAACTCCCCGAAAAGAAGAGCCAAAAAAACCAGCTGACGAAATTAAACAAAACGTCCAGTCCTTAGCCAGTGAATTGAAAAATCGCCGCAATATTTTTGAAGAAAAAAAGAATTTTATCGGAATTCTTTTGATATTATTAGGGATGTTTATTCTTTTAGAGGAGCTTTTGCCGGAATGGGTTAACATGAATCTGCTTTGGCCGGTCATTATTATCTTGATCGGTTTATACGTTCTTTCTAAAAGCGGCCCTCGGAAACAAAAAAATGAGGGAAAATAATTTTAATTTTGCCAAATTATTTTTAGGTATTTTTTTAATTTTTATTGGCCTGGTTTACCTCGCTAAAACCACCGGCTTGTTAAATATTGAGTTTAACATAAACATACTCGAACTTTGGCCGGTAATTATCATTTTCATTGGCTTGTCGTTACTTTCGCCAAAAGGGTGGTTTTCGGTCATTGTTAGCTTTTTGGTGACCTTGATTGTCCTGGGAATTATCTCTTTCATGGTTGTCAGCAGCAATAATAAAACACTCAAGCAAGAGTCGATTTCAATCAAAAAAGAAGCAGGGGTTAAATCTGCCGTGTTGGACTTAAAGACTGGTGCGGGAAAACTAACCATCAACGGTAAGGGGGAAACCCTTGTTTCCGGAAACTTTGAATCCAGCTTTGCCCAGTTAAGCAAAACGTCCGAAGTTCAAGGCGAAACTCAAAAAGTGGAATTAACGTTAAAAGGACGGATCAGTTGGCCGATATTTGGCCGTAACCCTAATAATCTGGACCTGCAAGTAAACCCAGATATCCCTTTAAAGCTTAACCTCGACACGGGGGCGCTCCAAGCCAATCTGGATCTAAGTAACACCATGATGGAAGCCCTCGATCTCGATACAGGCGCCTCAACGATAGATTTAACTTTAGGAGACAAAGTCAAAGTCTCGAATGTCAACATAAACGCTGGAGCCAGCACAATCAATATCTTTCTTCCAAGGACGGTCGGGGCGAAAGTAAATGTCACCTCCGGCCTTTCTTCTAAAAACTTAACCAACTTTAAGAAAATTGACCCAAACACTTTCGAATCAGCTAACTATACTTCCTCAGAAAAGAAAATCACTCTCAACCTCGTCATCGGCGTTTCCAGCCTAAACGTTAATTGGAAATGAAGCTTCAAAAAATTTATTTTCCATCAAAGCTATGATTTGAAATTCATCTAGTCTTTTGCTATAATACTTGCCACTTTAAGATCATTGAGAGGAGAGAAAATAATGGACTTACTGACAGCGCCAAAAGTCAAAGACCTGTCTAAGCAAAATCCAGCGGTGAGGGAAGCGGAAGGCGTCTTTATCTGCCCAATCTGTAACTTCCCTCATAAAAATAAGGAGAGGGCCGAGCATTGCGCCTCTAGGCGTGTCCCTAAGGTCCCCTTTAGGCTGGGCAGTCAGATTGTCCATAAGGGTTCTGGTGCGTTCTACCAGGTTATCAGTCATAAAATAATCTCCGTTGAAGTCAATGGAAGGCTTTATCATCGCCATTGTTACCAAGTTACGGCACCTTCCGGAGAAATTGTCATCGTCGCCCTTACGAGAGATTTTGTCCTATCCAAGGAGGGCGAAGGAAAGTGAGAAAGACTAAAATCACTTCTCACCAAACCGGCTTGAATCCAGATTCAAGCCGGTTTTTGCTATTTCATTCACATGTTATAATTAAAAAATATGAAAAAATGGCAAAAATATTTGTTAATTTTTTTAGTCTCGTTTTCAACAATGCACCTTATCCGAGATATCTTCCAAGATAACGGCGTCAGCAATGCCCTCTCCACCACTTTAGTTAAAAGCAATCCCTCTTCTTTTTCTCATGTTTACTGGTCTTTTTTCAACGGCTACATCCTGATGGGTTACGGAGCTATTTCAGGAACCATTTGTTTAGTCAGAAATAAATTTGGCCTGCTTGGCTATAGCGTTATCGGAACAACTCTCTTATTTTGGCTCGCCTGGTCTTTTTACTGGCTTTTCCTCTAAAGAACTCACTTAAACCCAGCCCAAAGGGCTAAACCAAACCAATACCAGCTTTTATGGAAAAAAGGAGAGTACCTTGGCAAATTTAACTTATTATCAAAGGTTAGGTAATATTTTTTAATTAATTCATTTGCCAAATTTACGTTGGTTATGCTAAAAATGCTCAAAGGCCCAGCTAAAGCGGCCACGTCCATTTCACAGCTGTAATTTTCTCCGCTAAATTTATAAATCGAACAAATCTGATATCCCTTTTTCCATTTTTCCTCAAACATCTTCGCTTTAGTTAAAAACGCCATTGCTTGGGCATTTGGATAAAGCGCCTGGTCTAAAGCCACCCGCCAAAAGGTCCGAAAGGCATCATAAGAATAATCGAAAGAGTCCTTTTTACCAGTGTATTTAGAAAAATCATTTGTTTTTTTGTCAAGGACAACCCAATTCGGAGGCAGAAAGAGAGAAGATTTTTCCCTAAATTTACCAAATGAAATCTTCTCCAAAATTTCGTATTGATCTGAAACCAAAGACTGCCAATCGTGGTCAATGTCGTATTTTGCAAAAGTCCGATAAGCCGCTGGAGAAAAATAAGAAGGGTTTAAGACTAAATATTGTTCTAGGTTTGCCCAGTTACCTGCCAAAGGGTACCTCTTGCCCAAAAATTCTGTTGTTTCTGCATTCCAAATCCCATTGATGATTAAAAGAGCTTCTTTAATATATTCCGGATTCATCCAATCTTCTCCCGCGCGAACTAAAGCAAAAGCGATATCGGTATCAGCGTCAGCCGCTGAACCGCGATCAGCAATTTCTATTTTTTTCTTTAACGGGTAATAATATTTCCAGGCAAACAAGTGATCTTCTTTTCTTTGAAGATTTTCCTTTGTCCATTTCCAAACCCTATCAAACGTTTCCTTATCGCCAACGAGATAAGATTGCAAAAGGGCGTAGCTTTGAGTTTCCGAGTTACCTGAACCGTCACTATCAACATAATAGCCCTTTTGGTAATCTGGCAAAAGTGAGGAGCGGTAAAAATCTTTAAGTTCCGACCTAATCTCTGATTTAGGTGGAACTGGCCTTTTTTCAGTGAATAACGAAAGGAAGAAAAAACTTATCAGCAACGCACCCAAAGTAGTTAAACTTAGCGAAACTTTATGTCTAATGATTAGTTCTTTAATTGTCTCAAAAATCATATTTTACCAAACTTCGCTTCAAAGACTACCCCTTTTCCTCTAAAACATAAAGTTTCAAACAACCCAAGTCTTGCAAGTTTTTTCACTGCAGCATGCGGGGGGCAGTTTTTGGTGACAAGATAAATTAAATAGTGAATCAGTTGATTAGGAATTGGAACACACTGTTATATTTGTTTGAACAATACTATCAATTTATCCCAAAATATCGCTCATTATTTACGAACATACCCTATAGTTGACTTTCAAGCAATTTTTTGATAGAATCTTCCTTCTGATTGGGAAAGGAGAGTAGTATGTCATTAGTTACAATGCGAAGAGATGCGAAGGCTATTTCCCCCAAGGTTACCAAAATTCTTTGTGAGAATTTACTACAAAGCGTCCCTGAACTCATCAGGGAAAGTGGTAAACTCAAAAGACCTATTGAACCTAAGGACGTAGAAATAAGGGTAGATTCTACCAGCCCTTACGACAGAAATAGTTCGGAGCTAACTATCACTGTTCATATGTATCCTCACGATTTCAAACCACTTTTGACAGAAGACGAACGAGGAGCAATCGCTGTAGGAATATTAGGAAGAGTATCATCCGTCATCGGCACGCAGATGATTAACATTTGCGTAGAAATCGTTTTGGTTGAAGGTGCTTATCGTGTCTCTGAAAGAAAAAGCCTTGTCAACTAACAAGAATCGATCAATTTACCGCCAGTATGCAGAAATGCCGAGGCGGTTCTTTTTTGACTCCGAATCTTAAAAGTGGTTAAATGAAAAATATATTGATAGAGAAGGTTATTTTAAATGGTGAACCAGTTGATTAAGAATTGGAACACCTTAACCCTCACAGAATACCAAATTTTACTCTCAAAGTTAGCTTTTACCCCCATGCCACTACAATTTAACTTCCGGTAACAATTGATATTTTCCATCTAAAGACTTAAGATAAAGTCTAGAGGATTAACTTTTATGAAATCTGATAAGCCAGTTTGCTACGCCTTCATTGATGCGGCGAATTTATTCTACGGCGGGGAAAAAAGTTTAGGCTGGGCGATCGATTATGAAAAATTACTTGCTTATTTAAAAGAAAAATATCTAGCCACTAGGGTGTTTTATTATGCAGGGGTAGAAATTGGCGATTTCCCTTATGCCGTTCTTGACTTTAAACCAATTGGTTTAGATCAACTTCTTAAATTTCACAACAAAAAACTTTCTAAAGATTTAAGCGAGGCGGAGATTTTGATTATTCAAAAAAGCATTCAAAGAATTAAATTTTATCGAAAGTTGGAAGAATTTGGCTACACTCTGCGCTTAAAACCTACAAAAATTTTCTGGAATGAGGGTAAGCCAATTAAAAAGGCAAACTGTGACGTCGATATGACCTTTGAATTGATGCGCTATATGGAACAGTATTCTGAGGCAGTCGTTCTTTCTGGAGACGGAGACTTTGCGGTAGTAATCAAATACTTAATGTCAAAGAAAAGGAAGATACATATTCTTGCTCGGGCAGAGAGAACCGCTAAAGAAATACGACAGCTAGCTGGTAAGAAATTCTCCGATTTTAGTTATCTGAGGGAAAAACTGAAATACGAAAAAGCTAAATGAATCTCCGCGGCTTAAAAGCCGCGGTATCTTCATATCTTCCAAAGATTCGTCTCCATGCCCACTTTAGAAAAGTGGGTTTTGCTTGAAAATAAAAAGAAGGGGACCCATTTAGGATACCCTTCACGTTTAGTATTCGTAGTTTATCAAAAATTTTTCCCACAGTCAAGCGCTTAACTAACCTTTCACCCACCCACTATCCCTCCCATGATATAAGATATAATTTGCTGAATGATTTGATATAAGTTCGAAAATAAGCGTGAGAAAATATATTGATATGACAGGATATTCTGTTCTTGGTGAGCCAGTTGATTAAGAATTGGAACACCTTACTTGGTTTGTTTGAACAATACCACCAATTTACCTCACCATCCCACTCACTATTTCCAAACCAACCCTATAGTTGACCTTTAGGCTAAATTTTGGTATAATTCTGAGCAAAACAATACTAAAATTGGGAAGGAGAGCAGAAAGTGAAAAAGGTAAACGTGGCAATGTTGTTGGTTTTAGCCGCAGTTGCTTTGCTGTTCGGCGTACAATATGAACTCGGAAATGACCAAGCTTCAACAAAAACAACGCCGGCAAGTCAAGCTGAGATCGCACCGACTGAACCGTCATACATAATTGAACGCATGGAGGTTTACACCGTTACCATTCCTGGGGAGAATGGACAACCTAAGGACGTCCAACTCATGAGTTACACTCTTCGTGTAAGGCAAGGGGTAAATGAGATTACCCTTCCTAGTGGAAAGGTTGTATCTGTACCCGTACTGCCCGACCCCCTCCCAACACCGATATTTAAGTAGAAAATGCAGTACTCAAAAAGGCACAGCCTAGAAAGGATGTGCCTTTTCTTTTGGTTCCAAATATGAAAAGTGGTTAAATAAAAAAGTATTGATAGAAAGGGATATTTTAAATGGTGAACCAGTTGAGTTGGAATTGGAACACCTTGTTAGACCTTTTTCGCCAGTATTTCTTACGTTACCCAAATTATTCTACGAAACATAACGGCTGAACAGTATGATATAATATTACCAAACGAAAACAAATAATCGGAAAGAAGGAGAGTTGACAATGCCTATAAAGCTTTCTGGAGAAGTCCTGGGAGAGTTTTATCAAGGAAAATCGGGTGGTCTAACCAAAAAGGTAGCAGTAGAATTGTATCAATGTCGGTGGTGCGATCCGAATGGGGATAAACCGCCAGTTCGTGCGCTTTCAGCGAAAGAACTGGAAGACCACCACGAGAGAACACACGGTTGGTTGATTGCCGATCAAGCCCAAAAACGACACTTTGCGAAAATGTCAAAAAAGGTTTTAGCAGCTCATTTCGGAAAAAGTTGGAAAAATTGGAGACAGATTTTCGCCCTTTCTAGGCGACTTAACTACCTCCTAAACAGGCAATGTGTTTTTGTTGGCCAGTCCTTACGGACATTCGAAGCTGGATTAGGTGCAGTGCATGCTCTTAGGCACCTCCTAATCTACAACAGTCCTGATTCGAGACCATATGAAAAAGGAGGTTATATCTACTTTCCTGCTGGGCCTTGCAACAAATATATCGAATCCGCTTTCGAAATAAAACCTAAGGAAGCACCTAAGCCGCCTGAGGAGCACTTACCCGAACTGTGGGAGGTTCTCGTCAAGCTTATCGAGCTAACAAAACCATACCACGACCAGTTAGTGGACTATAGCCCTCACACATGCCTGAAAGAAAAGGGCAGACTCATTATTCAGCTAGGGTACCTTCAAGGTGCTATCAAGGCAGATGTCCAGCAAATAAATGAACGGAATGGTATCAATCTCGAAACTAGACAAAAAGTCAAAGCAAGCTAAAGAGGCTCCACTCGTCTCGAGCCTGCCACGTAAATAAGCACGTTCCTTTTGGATCGTGCTTTTTTCTTTGTCTAAAAAGTTTCAAAAATGGAAAGGTAGTTAATGGAAAAATATATTGATATAGTAAGATATTTACGTTTACGGTGGACCAGCTGGTTCGGAATTGGAATACTGTACTAACACTTCGACAATATATTACTTACTTTTTATAAAAAGGGGAAATAATCCTGTGGTTAAAATAATAAAAACCGGTAAAATAAAGATACCCATTACTACCACCGCAATTAGATAGCGCCACCTTGAGGGAATTCTATCTTCGTCCCTAACCACAATCGTTCCGCAGCTCTGATCATGGCTTGCTTGACTATTTGGATTCCACAGGGCCCTTAAAAATCCGTAACCAAAAAAGTAGCCTGAATAATAATATAAAAGGACCCGACGAAAACTCGTCCAAAGATCAAGATCACCTCCCATCTTCCATAACAACCCGAATTCCCATCAGCTTCTTTCCAATCGTATGTCCGTGAAATTTTGTCCAACCAAGTATAAAGTACAAAGGGTAGAGACAAAAGAAAAGAAAAATGAGGTAACCATACCCGATTAAACTATCCAGGTGGACGAGAAATATAAGGACAAAAAACGGTATAATTAGAGAGAAAGAAATAATCTCGTCGATTAAAAAGGCAGCCGCTCTTTCCCTAAAGCTTGCAAACTCGAGAAATTCTGGGTGAGATTCTTCAACATAGCCTGTTTTTCTCATTTGTCCACATTATCTCACCTAATAATGCTTAAATCAATAAAGATTTATCTTGTTCTACCAACCTATTTCCATTCATGGTGAGCCAGGGAGGACTCGAACCTCCAACCGATTGCTTAAGAGGCAACTGCTCTGCCAATTGAGCTACTGGCCCAAAAACAATTAATAGCTTAAGGTCAAATAGAAAGTTTTGACTTTGAAATTTTAACATATCTGAAGGCTTAATTCAACTTATTGTTCCACAGACCAAATGAGTACTTCAAACTTGAACTCTGTTAAAAAAGGTCTTGACTAAAAAATAGCCAGATATTAAAGTAAATCTAATGCTATACTTAAATCATACTTCCAAAAGAGGGTAAACTAGAATATGTCTATTTTCGAGTTTACTTTTAACCCTTACGCACTGCTCTCCTTAAGTGCTGCCTTAATAGACTCCGTCCTCGTTTACCTTTTGGTCGCCCGAGGTTCTCAAGATTCTGCCAATCGTTGGTTCGCTATGATGGTTCTTTTTCTCGTTCCGTGGGGAATAGGGGAAGGCCTTTCTCGCTTTAGCGCCAATCCTGAAGGATCGGTCTTCTGGGCCTCGCTCACCATCATGGGATGGCTTTTCGCTCCCTCGATTCTCTTAGGATTTGCTTTGGTTTACATTGGTAGTGAAAAATTCCTCAACAGTTTTACTTTCCGAGTACTTTTATTTGGCCCTTCGTTTATTTTTCTCTTCCTCAATTTTACTACAGACCTTTTTTACTCTTTAGACCCCGCAAAGACTGTGAAGTCCTTTTATGGCTGGAATGATCCCGTAGGTCCTCTATACTGGCTTTTAATGGGTTGGATGGATGCCGTCTTGACCATCTCAGTTTGGTTTCTAATTAAGTACCGGCGCAAAGTAAAAGATACCGAAAAACGAAAGCAGGTTTCGATCCTAATTTTTGCCACCCTTATTCCAATTGTTGGTGGCTCAATAACCAGCGGCATTCTACCTATCTTCCATATCAACGTCTTACCTTCCGCTGTTCTTTTTACTTCAATTGCCGCTATAATCATCACTTACGCCATGCTTAAATACAAATTGTTTGCGATCAACCCCGCCACCGTGGTTACCAATATTGTCGACACCATGAACGAGGTTTTAATCGTTCTTAATCAAAACCACTATATTGATTTTGCTAATAATGCAGTAGAAGCTGTCTTAGGTTATAAAAAAGAAAACCTGGTCGGCCAAAACCTAAAAATACTGCTAGGAACTAATTGGGAAACCTTTTATGAAGAGGTTCTTAAGCCAGCCCGGGAAGGAAAAAAAATTGGCGGAGTAGAAATAAACCTTCTTTCTTCACAAGGAGAAGAAATCCCCATTAGCCTTTCCGTTTCGCCTCTCAAAAGCTCAAAGGGGGAATTTTGGGGGTTAGTTTGTGTAGCAACAGATATACGAGAGCTGCGAGAACTTTTGGACGTGGCAGCGGAAAGAGACAAGCTAACCACCACTGTTAATTCCATCAATGAAGCAGTCTTAACCTTAGATTTAGAAGGTAGGGTTATTATGGCTAATCCCGCAACTTGGACCTTATTGGGAATGGAAGAAAAAGATGTTTTAAACAAAAAACTAAGTGAATTTTTAATTATCTCTGAAAATAAAGAATACCTTTCGGTTGAAAAACTCACCCCTCTAGGGGCCCCGAAAAAAACCGTCATTCAAAAAAATGGTCTCGACATCTATACCAAGTCTGAAAAAAAAGCCTATGTCAATCTAACTATATCTACCATTAAAAGTGGAAAACAAACTGGCCTGGGAGCTATTGTTACCCTTCAGGACCTTTCTAAAGAAAAAGAGCTTGAGGAAATGAAACTAGATTTTGTCACTATAGCTGCCCATGAGCTGAGAACTCCATTAACTTCTATTAAAGGTTATCTTTCAATGCTAGGAGAAAGCCATCAAAAGTTTAACAACAAAGAAAAAATGTTCTTGAATCGAATGATTGTTTCTACTGATCAACTTTCAGCTCTAATAGAAAACTTACTTAGTGTCTCGAGAATTGAAAGGGGAGAAGTAACTTTAAATATAAAACCAGTAAATTGGGTGGAGAACATCAAAGAAGTAATAGAAAATTTCAAAAATCAAGCATTAGAGAGGAAAATCAATCTTGTCTTTATTAATCCCCAAAAGCCAATTCCTCTAATCTTTGTCGATAAACTTAGGGTAAATGAAGTTTTATCTAACCTTTTAGCTAACGCTGTTACCTATACTAACCCAGGCGGAACAAATAAAATTTGGGTCGAATCCAACGATAAAGAAGTGATTAGCCATATTTCAGATACTGGCCAAGGCATTCCCAAAGAAGCTCTGCCTCATCTTTTTACCAAGTTTTTTAGAGTTTCGAGGAAACTAGAACAAGGTTCAAAAGGAACTGGATTAGGATTGTATATTTCTAAATCCATTGTGGAATTTCATCATGGTAAAATTTGGGTCGAGTCTGAACTTGGAAAAGGATCAACTTTTAGTTTTTCTTTGCCACTCAAAGCAGTCAAACAAAAGGAAGGACAAACCGATGCACTTCGTTGAGATGTCCAGGACCTGATAGATCCCGTAACACTTGAGTGGTTAATGAGGGGAATGTATAGTGGCTCGTATATGCGAGCCTACAAGATCTTACCAAAAAGTGAATATGTTCATGCAGTTAGTTTATCGAAA